>CAZGKH010000266.1:0-3725 GCA_964525665.1 uncultured Anaerolineae bacterium
CAACTTGGCTCGTTGTTGATCGGTGAGGAAATCCGCAGCACGCCAGCCGAGGTGGGCAGCCTTGCGACGCGGGGCCGGGACTCGACCGGGAACTGGTGACACTCGATGCATCCAAGGTCGTCGCGCCCCCGGATCGTTTCCACTTCCTCACCGTGACTGTCTACTCTCACCCGGCCACTGAGGTCTACGATCTGCACCTGATGAACGCTTTCCATTGTGCCCACGTCGGTCAGGATCTGGACGAGCGTCTCGCGATCGCTGACCATCATGGCATGGCGTAAGCTGCCCAGCATCATATCGCCCAACTGCAACGTGGTCAGCCGGACCTGGTCTTCCAGCAGTTGATGCTCGCGCCAGTAGTGCGCCAAGGACAGCGAGGACAGCGCCAGTAGGAGCGGCAAGGCGACGCCCAGGGCGACTCTGACGCGCAGGCTTTTTCTAAAGGACCTCAACCGAGATCGTGTCTCAGAATCCATGGCAGGTTTGTCATTATCGCTGTCAACTCCGCATCACGTTCGCTCAAGGATCACCTAGCGCATGTCGTCATCGTTGGCTCAGGCCAGGTATTCGAGGATGCCAACCGGCTTCCAGTCCCCCAGTCCACCCTGACCTCCGCTGCCGTGTATGGTCGGCCGGCGACGGCTTGATCTGCCCGGCCGGGTCGTGGCACACCAAGCAAGCGTCCCGCGCTCAAAGCCACCTAGCCGTGACAGGCCACGCAACTCTCGGCGCTGGGGAAAGGGGTGGAGATGGCGGTGGGCGCCAGGGTAGGAGGCAAGCCAATCGCTTGTACTGACTTGCCTCCTACGAGACACTTATTGCTGTTCCAAGGAATACTCGCCCATCCCTTTTCACCATCCAGACGAACGCAGCTTCCCAGACAGACCAGTTACTTGAAGCGAAGAATCTGGTACTGGCCGTCACCGTAGGTCGTGTGTCCGGGGGGTATCTCACCCCGACCGCAGTTGTCAAAGAGGGCGATAGAAAAGTCGTATTCTGTCGCTGCATCAAGATCAAACTGCGCGTCATCCGGATTGCCTGTCACCAGAGCTCGCCGGAATTCACTGATCCAGATGCCATCGCTCCAGACGGCTGAGTGCAAAACGTCAGCCCGGCTTCCCTCGGGATCCCTCAGGACGCGCTCAGGAACGAGAGCACCCAGGGCAACGTAGTTGTCCCACGCGGCGGCCACGGCTGCTGCGTCGTACGCAGCATCACTTGGATCTGCCACGATCGCGCTGCCGTCAGCGGTCTCCACTTTGGTCAGCACCATGGCGTCTGCCCAAGAGTCTGGCGCGATCTCGATGAAGAGCGGCGCGCTCTTGTCCGAGTTTCTGTTGTGGCTGTAAGCGCCCCCGCCCGCGTCGCCACGCCTTCCGGAATCCTCAAGGTCGTAGCCGTCTTCCAGGTCCATGTACCAGACCAGCCGCTTGTCATCCAACACGCCTGCGAAGCTGATGGTGCCAGCGGTGGCCTCAAAGGCCTCCGTCGCCGTGTCCACGGTCAGGTTGCCATTATCCGTTGCGCTGTACAGCCCCAGATCCCGCGCGGCCTTGGAGTGCCAAATGTCCATGGTAGACCCTTCCAGGTCCGCGAACTCGGAAGAGCCCGGCACATTGCCGTGACACTTGATCGCACAACCACGACGAGCTCGGAAATCAGGGGTAGAGATGTTCCAGATGATGGAGATGCGATCCTCTGACTGCTTCTCGTATTGAGTATCGGCCTTCGGATGTCGCCACGCGCCGTCATCCAGAATCCAGCCGCCTCTAGTCAGGCTGGCAGTGGAATCCTCGTACTCGACGCGGAGGTACAGATACTCGTCACTGTACAGAGCCTTCAGTTTGACCTCGTCTGCTGCCGTGAAGATCGTCGGGCGTACAGATACCACGTGTTCCGCTGCCGCATCCCAGGCCGGATTGTCGCCGAGACCATTGATGTCGAAGTCGGAATCAATCTTGACCGCATCCAGGTAGGGATCGTAGGCCAGGGTGCGATCAGCAGAGATCGAGTCTATCCAGCCTGTAATGGTAGCGGCCTCGTCGGCGGTGAGGTACTTGGCCATGAAGCCCCCCGGTTGAATCCAAGCACGCAGGGTGCCCTGTTCCAGGGCCGCCATGATGTCCTCTTCCGTTTCCAGGGGCGGGGTTCCCCTGCCGTCCGCCTGTGCTCCGCCGGGGCTGTCTCTGTGGCAGGAAATGCATCTCGCCTCGGCGTTGCCAGCCAACACGAGCTGATCTTCCTCATCGCGAAGATAGAAGTGTGTTACCTCCGGGCTATTATGACACATGGGGCAACCCTCAGTAGCTGCAGTGTGTTCAAAAGCCGTGGTATGCCCATAAGGCACATGGCAGAGGCCACACTGGTCAGTGTCTCGCTCACCCGTATGTCCGGCTGGAAGCGCCACGTGGCACGTCGCACACTTGTCCGCGATTATGGCGGCTACCTCAGCAGAGGGCACTGCGAGGCCTGTCTCACCGGCGGGACCAGCGGGACCGGCAGGGCCAGCCTCACCCTGGGGACCAGCAGGACCGGCAGGGCCTGTCTCACCCTGGGGACCAGCGGGACCGGCAGGGCCAGCCTCACCCTGGGGGCCAGCAGGGCCAACGGCTCCTTGAGGTCCAGCAGGGCCGGTAGGGCCAGCGGGGCCTTGGGGTCCAGCAGGGCCTTCAGGGCCTGAGCAGCCAGCTATCACAGCGACTGCTACGAGCAAGATCACGCCAATCAAGATCCTACGATTGAACTTCTTCCACATTTAGACTCTCCTTTCAACTTGAGATTTTGGTAGATCGTCTAGCCATTTTTCAATGTGTATCTTCATCCCCCCCTTCACTTTGAGGTAATAACACCTATCGCCCCGAGCAGGAATAACCAAAGTTACTTCAGCCATCTCCTCCTTTTGCTCGGATACAGACACTCGTGGAGAGCGACAAGTCAAGAAACTACGGCTTCTGACCCTGCGGGTGGCAGAGCATACAGGGATTACGCCCTGCGTACGACTACGGTGCGGCCTTGTGACACAGATTGCACTGTTCGTTGACAAAGTTCTCATGATTAGCTGGTGCTGGCTTGATCTGCCCGGCCGGGTCGTGGCACAACAGGCAATCCTCCCGCCCATCCAAATCGTGCGCAACCTGTGGAGCCTGAGCTGCGACGGAGGCCGCCGACTCGACCCATCCTTCTGGGGTATGGCAGGTGTCGCATGTCCCTTCCAGGTGATCCTCTGGCGGCCGGTGACAGTTGCTGCAGACGTATTCGGGTACCCGCTCGCCCCCGGCGTGGCACACATCGCAGGTGGCGCGCTGGTGAGCGCCCACCAGCGGCACGGGGTGTAGCTCTGGTGGGATGGTCGCGCCCTCAAAGCCGCTCGGGGTATGGCACTCTTCACAGTTAGGCCCAAAGTGGGTCTCACCAGGTGGCTGATGGCAGGTGTCACATTCGTAGGTCAGGGTCCGGCCAGCCGTATGGCATGTCCGGCAGTCCAGCGTCGCGTGGGCGTCTTCCAGCGGCACTGGATGCTCAAAACCGGCCAGGTCTGCCAGCTCGAACCCGTCTGGCGTATGACAGTCCTCGCACTGTTCGCCAAAGTGGGGTTCCATGGCCGGCTCGTGGCAGTTGGCGCACTGATACTCGGGTCGCCTCACCCCTTCGTGACAGTCGTGGCACCACGCCTCGGCGTGCTTGCCCTCCAGGGCGATAGGGTGCGCAAAGGCCGCGTCCAGATC
>CAZGKH010000266.1:3825-5891 GCA_964525665.1 uncultured Anaerolineae bacterium
CCTCGGCGTGCTTGCCCTCCAGGGCGATAGGGTGCGCAAAGGCCGCGTCCAGATCCACCGACGGCCATGCCTGGCCGTGACAGGCCGAGAGGGCGCAAAAGCTCGAATCATCATCGCCAAAGGTGACCTCGCCGTGGCAGGCTACGCAGTCATCACTGGCCTGGAAGCGATGGTCGGCCATAAAGTTGGTCGCCAGGTGCGATGTCGGTTCTTGGAGCCCCGCGGCCGGCACGTCGGGAGGGTCGCCGCCAGGATCCACCGTCACCGGCACGCTGTGACAGATGTTGCAGTGCAGTCGGATGGACTCACCCTCTGGACTTAGATGCTTGCCATCGTGGCAGCGAAAGCAGCCGGGGAAATCTTTGTGTCCGTTGTTGTCAATGAAAGACTGCCAGGTGACACCCGGTTTCTCGAACACCAGACGAGTCACGAGCTCTTTAGCCACCTCAGTAGCCTGCTCGATTTCAGCAGCGTGGAAAGTGGCCGCTTCAGGGTACGTAGTTTTGTATTGCGCCTCCCACGATTCAACGGCGGCCAGTGCTTCTTCCTGGCTGAGGTAACTGGAGGCGAGCAGGGCCTGCATCTCTTTCTTGACAAAAGGCAGGTCGCGGCTCAACTGGCCCTCGGCCAGGGCGGCGTCAATTTCCCGCTCCGGGGGAGGGAAGGGATGGCCCACCCGGTTGTGACAGTCCACGCAGTCCATGACCCGCTTTTCAGCCCCGGCGATCTCCTCAGCCGATAGAGGATTGGTCACGTCGTTGTACTCCACTGCCTGACCATCGGGCAAAGTAGCTCGCACCCAGCGGATATCTTGCTTCTCCTCGTCGGTGGCAATGTACTCCACTGAGTTCAGGGCATGCCAGTGGATGCCGTAACCCATCCCAGTATCGAGTTCGTCTTTCTCACCACCCCCAACTTTGAGGACCAGGAAGGTACGCTTTTCGGTGTTGTCTTCGTCCGGCCAAAAACGCCTGATCTCCCGCACCACGTCACCCTGCAAAGCTGGTGGCCAGTGGCAACGCTCGCACGACTCACTGGCCGGGCCCAGCTCTCCCCACTCCACGGGGCGGCCGTACCGGCCCAATATCGTTGGCGGCAGGTGCTTCAAGTGACCGGCCTTGAGAGGGAGGTTTTCGAGCATGCCCCCTCGACTCAAGTGACACTCAGTGCATCCGACGTTGGCATGGTATGAGTCCTGGTAGGCAATCTGTTCCTCAGGATGCACATCGTGACAGACATTGGTGCAGAAACTTGCGCTGTTGGAGTATTCCCACACCCGGATGGAAATGGCAAACAATACGCTGAATCCAAGAATAAAAGCACCCCCGGCAAGCAACACCAGCCGGGTGGTACGATTCTTGAGGCTGAAAGCCTCCCTTAATCTGGCCATATACACTCCCTTGTGCAATATCGCAACTATCGAGTGATTGAGGAATTCCTCAGAGGGTATTATTACCCCCCGAGGCTCACCGAGCAAAAAGGGGGAAAGGCAGCTCTGACAATGCTGGAGCTAGCCCCTCCCCCCTAGACAACTCACTTCGAGAATCGCGTGCTATCATGATATCCGCAGACCCCTCTGTCTGCTAAACCAATGGACGGCTTGACAACTTGGCCGTTTCGGTTGCTGGTGTAGTATATCACAGAGCTTTATCTTTGTCAAATCTTACCCAGGGAAAACCCTTACTGCTTACAGATAATAGTCGGGTAATACCCTATACTCTCTACGGGAAACACCCCGATATTCTATGGATTTCCCAATCCGTGTCAAATGATTCCTCTCTTCTCTCAACTTGACAAACAAACGCAATTGTGATAGACTGAACACCGCTGTTCCCCACAGAACCATTCCGCCAATTGAGCACGCCAACAGTCGGGACATTCCATACCGGAGAGGAACTCAATTTTATGCCCCTTGATTACCTCCCTATCTTGATCCTCGTCATAGTCGCCACCGCCTTCGCCTGTCTAGCCCTCGTTGTGCCCACCCTTTTGGGTCCCCACAGGCCTACCGAAACCAAGCTCCTCCCTTATGAATCCGGCAAGATCCCCTTCGGCGATGCCCGGCG
>CAZGKH010000267.1:0-1778 GCA_964525665.1 uncultured Anaerolineae bacterium
GCTCGCAATGACAAATGGTAACATTGTCGAGATATGGAGGGAGGTACGAAATGTTTGAACGAGTAATCTCAACTCAAATCGAGGACGAAGGCCTGGCGAGAAAGGCCCGCCTGCTCAATATTCTGGTCATCGGCCTGGCCACGGCCACACCTCTCTTCCTGGTCATCATCGCAATCTACGGCCCAACCCTCAGCAGTATCCTCCCCATGGTAGTAATCTCCCTCATCTGTAGCCTGGTCTACTGGCTGAACAAGACCGCCCGGGTCCAGATCGCAGTCTACGTCTTCATCGTCGGCTTCGCCTTGATCGTCACCACGTCCATGCTCCTCCCAGGGAGCGTCGCTGAAACGAAGACGGTGGCCCCTTACTTCTACTCTCTTAGCGTCGTGGCTGCCGGGGTGATGATCGCCCCTTTGGCAGGCTTCTGGCTTGCCACCCTCGACACCCTTCTCTTCCTGGGCATCATCGCTGTGGCCGGAGGCCCCCTGGCCTTCGCTTCATCTGAGCGGCTGGGGAGCGCCTTGAGCGTTATCGCCGCCCCGGTGCTGCTCTCCTACATTCTGGCCATCACATCCTGGCTGTTCGGCAACAGCCTCAACCAGGCCCTGCAAAGGGCGCGGCAAAGCGCCAGCGATCTCAGTGATCAGCTCAGAAGCAATGAGCTCCTCATCGGCCAACTCCAGGAAACCACCCATGAGAACGAGCTCCTCATCGGCCAACTGCATGAAACCGCCGATAGGCTATCGCCCACTGCAGAGGAGCTATCAGCCTTGATGGAGGAGATGAACGTCTCGGCGGAGCAGACCTCTTATACCGTGCAGCAGATGGCCCAGGGAGCGGAGACCCAGGCCAGCCAGGTGGAGGCCGTCTCCAAGTCCATCGAACAGATGGCTGGCCTCACCCGAGAGATCGCCGCCAGCGCCGAGACGGTTGATGCGGCTTCCGTCCAGGCCAGGGAGATGGTAAACGATTCGGCCCAGGCGCTCAGGGCGCTGGGTGAGAGGGCTCAGGAGATCAGCAAGATAGTGGAGATCGTTGACAAGTTCGCCGATCAGACAAACCTCCTGGCGCTCAATGCCGCCATTGAGGCCGCCAGGGCGGGGGAGTATGGCAAGGGCTTCGCAGTGGTGGCCGACGAGGTGAGAAGGCTGGCCGAGAGTTCCAGCAGGTCGGTCGGGGAGATCGCCGAGTTGAGCGAAGGGATTCAGCAAGGGACCGACCGCGTATTGCACTCGATGGATGAGGTGATCCAGGCGGTGGAGGAGACTGCCGAGTTGGCTCAGGGGATCTCGCAAGCCACTTCGCGACAGCGGGCGGACTCCGAGAAGATAGTGGGGTCTACAAACGAGGTGGCCACTGTGGCTGAGGAGAATGCGGCGGGAGCTGAGGAGACAGCGGCGGCCATCGAAGAACAAACGGCCTCTATGGAGCAGATCGCCACCGCTGCCCAGGAGCTGGCCGTGATGGCAAGCAGTTTGCAGAACCTGGTAGCCAGGTTCAAGATGAGCTAGCGAGAAAGGCCTTGAAAGGAGACGATTGAAATGGGAATCTTGAGAGATAAGCTTGTGAACGTGAAGCTTGGAACGAAGCTGGTGGGAGGGTTCTTGATCAGTGTGGCGATCACCATCATCGTTGGCGCTGTGGCTGTATATGGACTTGGTCAGTTGAACAAGCTCACTAACGATGTGATCGGAGTTAATGTGAAGATGCTTGAACTTGCCGACAAACTCTCCGGTGATGTGGCGCGCTCTCGGCGAAACGAGAAAGAGTTTTTCCTG
>CAZGKH010000267.1:1878-5884 GCA_964525665.1 uncultured Anaerolineae bacterium
CAAACTCTCCGGTGATGTGGCGCGCTCTCGGCGAAACGAGAAAGAGTTTTTCCTGAGTCGAGGAGCGAGCCGATGAGATCGTCCGGTTGGTCGCTGTATCCCGCGCAGGACTAGCGCAGGTAAACGATTTGACACTGTCTGGCAAAACGTACGAGGAAGTTCAGCCTGAGTACACGGTGTTCAAAGGCAATATCCACCACCTGGAAGACCTCTCGGCGGAAGTTGCTCAGGCTGCGCTCAATAGTGTGGAAGAAGACAGACAGAAGTTGGCACAGACGCAAGGCAGAATCACAAGTTTCGTGATAGTGACGGTCATACTGGCGGCAACCGTTGGACTACTCCTGGGCGTCTTCCTCACCCGATCTATCACTCGGCCAGTAGTTCACCTCAGTGAGGCCGCCGGTGTAATCAGTCGCGGTAATCTAACCCAGGAGATCGAGGTGAAAAGCCAGGATGAGCTGGGACAACTAGCCCTGGCCTTCAACCACATGGCCCAGGAGTTGCGTAACCTGATTGGCCAGATCATTGACCATACCCAACAACTGTCCACTTCTGCTGAGGAGTTGTTGGCCTCGATGGAAGAGGTGGCAGTCTCGGCAGAGCAGGTCACCTCCACTGTGGGGGAGATGGCCGAAGGAGCGGATGCCCAGGCGACCCAGTTGGAGGTCGTCTCCAAGTCCCTGGGGCAGATGGCTGCCCTTACCGGAGAGATCGCCACCGGCGCGGAGGCGGTTGATGCCGCTTCCGCCCAGGCGAGTGAAATGGTGAGTGATTCGGCCCAGGCGCTCAGAACGCTGAGTGAGAGGGCTCAGGAGATCAGCAGGATAGTGGAAATCGTTGATAAGTTCGCCGACCAGACGAATCTCCTGGCACTCAACGCCGCCATCGAGGCTGCCAGGGCGGGGGAGCACGGCAAGGGCTTCGCGGTGGTGGCCGACGAGGTGAGGAGGCTGGCGGAGAGCTCGAGCAGGTCGGTGGGAGAGATCGCCGAGCTGAGCGAGGGGATTCAACGAGAGACCGACCGCGTATTGCACTCGATGGATGAGGTGATCCAGGCGGTGGAGAGAACGACCTACTTGGCCCAGGAGATTTCGGCGGCTACCTCGCAGCAGAGGGAGAGTTCCGAGAAGATAGTGGGGTCTACAAACGAGCTGGCCACTGTGGCCGAGGAGAATGCCGCCGGTGCGGAGGAGGCGGCGTCGGCCATGGAGGAGCAGACGGTTTCCATGGAGCAGATCGCCACCGCTGCCCAGGAGTTGGCCGAGATGGCCAACCAGTTGCGGAGCCGGGCAACCCAATTTCGAACGAGCTGATGGGAGGAGGGATAGCACTATGGCGAACGAGATACTGGAGAAGGAGCGGGCCCAATACGTGATCTTCCGCCTCGACGAATCCGAGTTCGGGGTGGAGATCGGCCAGGTGCTGCGCATCGTGCGCCTGATGGAGGTTACGCGGGTGCCCCGGGCCCCCCGCTTCCTGGAGGGAGTGGTCAACATCCACGGGGAGATGGTGCCCGTCGTAGACTTGAAGAAGCGCTTTGAGCTGCCCTGGCAGGAATACGGCGATAAGGCCCGCATCCTCATCGTGGAGGTGGAGGGCCAGACGGTGGGCATGATAGTGAACTCGGTGACGGAGATCACCTGGATTCCCACCTCGGCCATCGAGCCGCCGCCCGAGATGGTGGCCGAGATCAGCGGTATCTACCTCACGGGTCTGGGCAGCCTGGACGATCGCCTCGTCATTTTCCTGGACCTGAGCCGCGTCCTGACCACGGAGGAGGTCGAGGAATTGGAGCTGATGGGCGAGAAGAGCGCGGAGTGAGATTTGATCGCCGAAGGTCGTGGAGGAGGAGGACTTCCCGCGACCTTTGATCGCCGAAGGTCTCTGACCGAGGCGAAAGGGGCTCGGTCGGGAGACCTTCGCCCATCGCAGCAGGAGATTTGCCCGTGAAAGTTCGAGTTCTCGTAGTTGACGATTCGGCCCTGATGAGGAGGCTCATCTCAGATCTGTTAGAATCGGACCCCCGCATTGAGGTTATGGACACGGCCCGCGACGGCGTCGAGGCCGTGGAGAAGGTGGCCGCATTACACCCCGACGTAGTAACCCTGGACATCGAGATGCCGCGCATGTCGGGCCTGGAAGCCCTGAGCCACATCATGAGCCAGTGCCCCACTCCGGTGATCATGCTCACCGGCCTGACCGACCCGAAGACGGCCATTGAGGCCCTGGAGAGGGGGGCGGTGGACTTCGTCGTCAAGCCCTCGGGCACCATCTCCGTGGACATCTACAAGATCCGCCAGGATCTGATCGAGAAGGTCAAGCTGGCTACTCTGGTCAACCTGCGGAAGATCGCTCCCCGGGCCGAACCCGCCGCTCCCCCCCCTGCCCCCCAAAGTTGGGGGGAACGGGGGGAGGGGAGTCCCAGCCCCCCTGGCGGGAGGGCGGTGGCCGTCGGCGCTTCCGCGGGCGGGCCCAGGACTCTGGACCGCCTCCTGGGACGCCTTCCCGCTCACTTGCCCGCGCCGGTTCTGGTGGTGCAGCACATGCCTCCCGGCTTCACCCGCTCCTTCGCCGAACGACTGCACGAGCGCAGTCCCCTGGCGGTCAAGGAGGCCGAGGAGGGGGACGTCGTTCTCCCTGGGCAGGCCTACATCGCCCCCGGCGACCACCACATGCTGGTCGAGAAGCAGTCGGGCCGAAAGATCATACGCCTGGACCAATCGCCGCGTGTGAAGGGGCTGCGCCCCTCCGTTGACGTGACCTTATGCTCCGTGGCCGAGGCCTACGGGACGGGGAGCATCGGAGTGATCCTCACGGGGATGGGCTCCGACGGGACTGAGGGGTTTAAGGCCATCAAGGAGCAGGGTGGAATAACCATCGCCCAGGACAAAGCCACCAGCGTCATCTACGGGATGCCCCGCGCGGCGGTCAAGAGCGGCTACGTGGACAAGGTGCTCCCCCTGGACGAGATTCCAGAGGAGATCGTGCGCCTGCTCACCCAAAAGTCATCTCCTAAACGAGCAAGCTAGCTAAGAGCATGATTTCACTCATAAGGAGGGCAAACTGATGAAAGGGATCATCTTCAAGGTGTTCGAGGAATATGCGGAGACTGCTTTGGGAAAGGAAATCCTCGCCGAGGTTAAAGGGCAATGCAAGCTGGATAGAGCCATCTTCCTGGCCACTGGCTCCTACCCCGACGAGCAATTATTCTCGCTCGTGAAGGCAACAGCGGATATCGCGGGGAAAAGCGTGGATGAAATCCTCTACGAATGTGGGAGGTACGCCATTAAGCCTCTGTCGGGAATCTATGGACCCTTCTTCAAAGTCAAGTCGGCCAAGGAATTCCTCCAGAAGCTGGACAGGGTGCACACCGCTATGACCCGTACCCTGCCGGATGCCAGGCCGCCGCGCTTCACCTACCAGGAGCCTTCGGAGCGAGAGTTGGTGATGTTTTACCGCTCCCCACGGAAGCTCTGTACCCTTGCCAAGGGGATGATCGCCGGAGTAGCCGACTACTTCCACGAGCAGATCGCCGTAGAAGAGAAGCAATGCATGAAGCAGGGCCATCCGGCTTGTGAGCTGCACCTGACTTTCAGTTGAAAGGACGAGCTATGGATGCTACTATAGATATGTCCCAGTATAAGGAACTCTTCGTCGAGGAGGCTCAGGAGAATCTCCAGGGCCTCAACCAGGCCCTGTTGCAATTGGAGAAGGAGCCCTCCAACGTCGAGCCCCTGAACGAGATCTTCCGCCTGGCCCACACCATCAAGGGGATGGCGGCCACCATGGGCTACGATGACATGGCCCTCCTGGCCCACAGCATAGAGGACCTCTTGGCCGAACTGCGCCAGGGGACATTGGAGGTCGAGCCCCAGCTCTTCGATCTCCTCTTCGAATGTTTGGATGCGCTGGGGACCATGCTGGAGGACGTCGTTGCCGACAGAGAGAGCGATGTGGCCCTGGCAAGCATAATGGACAGACTGGAGGCCTACCAAGAGCCGTCGAG
>CAZGKH010000268.1:0-5866 GCA_964525665.1 uncultured Anaerolineae bacterium
AAGAGGCAGGAGCCTATCCTGCCTCTCTGTGAAGCGGGGGACTGCACTCTGGCTTTGTCCTATCACTGTGGCTTGTGAGCCGTGACCTTGATGCTGACGACTTTTGCAGCGAGGTCATGGGGTGAGAGTCCCGCCCCGTCCAACAGTGCTTGCGCATCCACACCCTCCGCGACCTGACCGTCGGCGCCAACCACCAGTAATTGCATCTCTGCCTCGGTGAGTTGGCTGGCGTCCGCGTAGTCGCGGGATGCAACTTCTACGTTCGTGAATCCCGCCGCCCGGATCTTGTCCAGATAGACCGACTCGTCCAGTGCGCCGGCGATGCAGCCGGCCCAGGCGTCCAGCCTGCTGCGGATGGCTTGGGGAAGATCGCCGTCAACCACGATGTCGGAGACGGTCATCCGTCCGCCGGGCCGCAGCACGCGGTAGGCTTCACCAAACACAGCGTCCTTGTCCGGCGACAGGTTGATGACGCAGTTGGAGATGATGACGTCCACCGACTCGTCGGGGATGGGCATCTCTTCCATCTCTCCGTAGCGGAATTCGACATTCGTCATCCCCATCTTCTTGGCGTTACGTCGAGCCAGCTTGATCATATCTGGCGTCATGTCCAGCCCGATCACCCGCCCCTCCGATCCGACTTTCCTGGCGGCCAGGAAGCAGTCAATGCCTCCGCCCGATCCCAGGTCGAGCACCACCTCGCCCGGCTGGAGTTCGGCAATGGCCGTGGGGTTACCGCAGCCTAGCGAGATGTCGGTCACGGTATCTGGCAGGTCGGCCAGCTCCTCGCCTGAGTAGAACCTGGTGGCAGCACCTGTATTCTCAACAGTAACCTCCGACGAGCCACAGCAGTCGGTGGACTGGCTGGGGCCGCAGCAGCTTGCCCTGGCCTGCCCTTCGACGAACTGGCTGGCGATGCCACCATAAGCCTGGCGCACAGCCTCTTTTATTTTCTCATCAGTTGCAGTCTTGCTCATTTTGCGCTTCCTCCTCTTTCTTATATACATATATCTAAATTTATCTATATATCGTGGCAAAAAAATAAGGTTTACATCTCGCATGCCTCCTCCCCGTCGAACTTGGCCATGAGCTGACCGCAACATCCAATCACATTGTCGCGATTGATGGCGTAGAACACCTGCTTGCCCTCTTTGCGGCTGGTCACCAGGCCAAACTGCTTGAGGACGCTCAGGTGGTGAGAGATGGTCGGCTGGGACATGGTGAAGGCGTCCACGATGTCGCTGACACCCATTTCCCCATTCAGCAGCATCTCCAGTATCTGTTGGCGGGTATCGTCCGCCAGGGCTTTGCAGAAGGCTACGCAATCAATGGTCACGGCTCACTCCCAAATCTATAGACGTTTTTCAATATGTCTATATTATATCAGATTTTTCCTGGTTTGTCAAGTACCTGAACCTTAAAATCTCCTCACTGTGAAGAAACAGGAACAAAACCGTTACAGATTCGTAACATTGGTGGGTGCGCACGTAATCGTTTTGTGGTAGAATATGGACGCAGGTTGGTTGGCGTTCAAAGTGTCAACTTAAGAGCGCGATCCAGACTTCGGAGGTTTTCAGGCGCGATTTCGCCAGTAAACTAACCACATAATCAGGGTAGCTTTGCCAGCAGAGGCACCGTCGGAAACCTCCGAAGTCTTAAGTTGACACTAATGGTTGGCGTGTGCCCTGTGGTTAGGGACAGTCTTGATCTGAAGGGAGAAGGGAATGAAGAGTCGGAATAGTTCTACCAGATTAGTTGTGTCAATGCTGTTCCTGCTTTGTGCTGTGGCCTTGGCCGCTGCGGTGACGAGGGAGATGGCGGATGCCCAAACCGTCAGTGAATGCAGTAGTGCAATGGATACTGCTATGCCGGCAACGACTACCTATACAGTGTGCCTTCCCTTGCTTCACAAATACGCGCCGCCACGAGCCAAACTGGGCGTGGATTTTGGGGATGCCTGGGTAGTGGTCCCCGAGGTGATTGAGTACGATTTTCCCGTGGCCAGAGAAATGGGAGCGGGCTGGATGCGGGTTTTCCTGCCCTGGCTTGGAGTTGAGGCATCGCCCGGTGAGTATGACTGGGCCAAATACGATCCGGTATTTGACCGCCTTGGAGAACTGGGGTTCGACGCTATGGTCGTGATCTACGGAGCGCCCGACTGGGCAGCCGAGGAGAGCTGCGGCCCCATCTCAGACACGCTGGCCCTGGAGAGCTTCCTGGAGGTCGTTGTGCCTCGCTATGCTGAGGCTGTGGGCGCCTGGGAGTTCACCAACGAACCAGATGGAAGAGAGCCCCGACCCAACTATGGGCCAGTGGTAGGATGCTGGGGGCTTTATCCGGCTGAATATGCTCGGCAGCTAGGGATATTTCACGCCAAGATCAAGGCCCTTGATCCTGGTGCGTTGGTTTTCTTCGGTGGTCTGGCGTATGATTACTGGGAACGTTTTGAGAGGGACTTTTTTGAGAAGGCATTGCAAAATGGCGCCGGGCAGTACTTCGATGGCGTTAGCCTGCACCACTACCCTGTTAATGAGGCTGAGTTCCCCACGATGGCCAGCAAAGTGAATGAGATCCGTGATACCATGTCCAGGAACGGGGTCTATTGGAAGAAGATCTGGATGACCGAGACGGGACAGTGGGTTAACATGGGTCGGAGCGTGGAGATTCAGCGCGATTTCATCGTTCGGGAGCTAACCCGTGGCTTTGGAGCCGGACTGGACAACATCTTTTGGTTTGATCCCAGGGAACATGAAGCATGGCCCTGGGGTGGTACAGTGGAGCGATTCTTGATCAGCGAGAATCACGAGCCCATGAATGGCTACACCACCTTCCAGAACTTCGCCAACGAACTTGAGGGGATGCATTGTCTTGGCGCGTACGAGGCTGCCCCTGAGGAGATTGAGGCCTATGAATTCGTCGGCACAGAGAGACTGCTCTACATCCTATGGTCGAATACGATGACCAAGACAGTAACGATTCCTTCTCCGGCCGATGCCGTTCTCACCAACCGAGACGGCGATGAATCGAGGGTTCTCCCAGCTCAAGCGGGGATGGTGGAGTTTGAGGTGGGGGAGAAGCCCGTGTTCGTCGAGATTGCCCATTTCTTTGCCACGAATTACACGAATTTTCACTAATTCTTGTTCTTGCTTAAGCTCTGAGCCCCGTCCCCGGGGCGGCCTAGGGACGGGCCTTTGAGCCTTCAGCTATTGACGTTTTACCCAATGGTATGGTATAATGATAGAGGACCCATGGGGAGATGGAGAGAAGGGTGAGGAAGGAACTGGGGTGGAAATCGAGAAGGAGGAACCTATGACGGCGAAGATACTGGTGGCCGAGGATGACGAGTCGTTGACCTCGTTCCTGCAGCCGATGTTGAAACGGGCCGGGTTCCAGGTGGTGATCGCGCGAGACGGCGAGGAAGCCCTGACGCTGGCGGCAGCCGAAGAACCTGACCTGGTGGTGCTCGACATAAGGATGCCCAAGTTGGATGGCTGGGAGGTGTGCAGGGAGCTGCGGAAGCGCAAACGCTATGTCCCCATCATCATGCTGACGGTGCTGGGCGAGACGGTGGAAAAGGTGAAGGGCTTGAGCATTGGAGCCGATCATTATCTCACCAAGCCTTTCGATCCCCACGAGTTGATCGCTCAGATCGAGGCCACCCTGCGCACGGTGCGCGAGAGCAGAGGAGCGCGACACCCCCATCGCCTGGTGTACGACCGCCTGGAGATTGATCTGGAGAAACGCAGGGTCTGGGTCGAGGGGCAGGAGGTGCAGCTCACGCCGACCGAGTTCAATCTGTTGCGCTTCCTGGCAGAGCAGCCGGGCCAGGTCTTCGGGCGAGAGACGCTGTTGGACAGGGTCTGGGGATGGGATGTGGCCGTTGACTCCAGGGTGGTGGACAAGAACATCGCCGAACTGCGCAGGAAGTTGGAGCCCAACCCCAGTGTGCCCCAGTACATCCTGACCGTGCGGGGCGTCGGCTATCAGTTCCGCGAGCGCTAATTGAGGAGGTGGCGATGGGGGAGCCGGTGATCCATGTGTCTTTCGATCTTATAGGAGCAGCCATCATATTTCTTGTGCTGCTGCTTGTCGCCACTGTGCTGGTGTTCCTCACCTCACGGTACTGGAAAAGACGGCTAGCTCACCCCTCGACTTTGGCCAGAGATGGCGCGATAGTGGGGCAATTGGAGGCGCTGCTGGACAGCCTGCCGATAGGGCTGTTGCTCACCAATCAACAGGGGCAGGTGCTCTGGTGCAACCCGGAGGCCCATCAATTGCTTTCTTTGGATCGCGTCTCGCCTCGGCTTAACGAGGGGCTGGTCTCCCTTGTGAAACGGGTGGCAGAGTCTCGCCAATCGGAACTGCATGAGCTTCAGCCCGCAACTGATGCGCGGCTTCAGTTGTGGGCCATGCCCCTGGACGGCCCGTCTTCCCCTGACGCCAAGGTGATGTGCATGGTCACCGATGTCTCAGAGCGACGCCACCAGGAGGAGTTCTACCGCAACTTCATTCAAAACATCTCCCACGAGCTACTGACCCCGCTGGCCGCCATTGCCGGCCACGTGGCCAACATCAAGGAATGTTCCATCGAAGAAGTTCAGAGCTGGCGGAGTTCGCAGGACATCATCGAGCGAGAGGTGCGGCGGCTCACGGGCCTGACCAGCAATCTGCTGCTTCTGTCCCGATTGGAGTCGGGCGTCCCATTGCGCTTGGAGCCAACCAATCTTGGGGTTGTGGTCGAGGAGGCCGTGGCCGGGCTTGTCAGGGTGGCGCAGGCGAAGGCGATCGAGCTATCCATCCAGAGCCCACCTCGGCTGCCCCGCACCCGCGCCGACAGGCATCGGATCAAGCAAGTCTTCATCAACCTGCTGGACAACGCGGTCAAGTACTGCCCTGAGGGGAGTGAGGTACAGGTCCGACTAAAGACGGACGGCGAGAACATCATCGTAGAAGTGGCCGACGACGGGCCGGGCATCCCGGCGGAGGACCTGCCCCACATCTTCGAGAAGATGTATCGAGTGGAAAAAGAGAGCACCAGGGCCGTAGAGGGGAGTGGCTTGGGGCTGTCCATCGTCAAGAGAATCGTGGAGCTGCACGGCGGGCAGATCACGGTGGAGAGCACGGCGGGGGAAGGGACTACGTTCAGCGTACGGTTGCCGCTGGCTGAAGTCAGCCGTTGGTGAAGCTTGAACGTGAAGAAACGGGGACGAAATCGTTACAGAGTCGTAACATTTGTGGACGAAGGCGTAACCATGGTAGTATGAAAATGCAAGTGGAAAGGAGACCTTTGATCAAGGACAACAGCAGGAATATGAAGAGATTGGCTTATGTCTTGAGTCTCATCCTCGTAGGGGCTACGGCCCTGGGGGGATGCAGGCACGTTCAAGTGAATGTGGAAAGAACGACGCCTGATCTCAAGGCGACCGAGACCGCGATAGCATACGGCGTGGCGGCGACGCTCACTGCGCAAGTGCCCAGTCTCACTATCACATCAGCAGCCACAGACACGCAGGGTGCCCGCCAGCCCGCGGCCGTGGCCCTTGCTGTTGCTCGGACGCCGGCTTTGCGCGTGGGCTTTCCCCCAAGGCAGGCCGCTTATTGCGGACAGTAGCAACCATCGGGAGCGGGTATTTTCGGCCGTGGGACAGCACCCGCATGTTCAGCTGGAACATCGTCGCGAACAGGGGGCCCACGCGATCGTCGTCGAGCATCACGTCGCTGATGTAGAGGTCACCGCCCGGCTCCACCGCCTTTGCCGCCTTCTCCGCCGCCTTCGTCGCCTCCGCCTTCACCAAATTGTCCAACTCCGTCAGTGCAGCGGCGTCTGTGCGTGTACCTCTTCTTTTCGACATGGACCTGACTGCCG
>CAZGKH010000269.1:0-5865 GCA_964525665.1 uncultured Anaerolineae bacterium
CGGGCGTCGAACGCTACCGCCAGCTTAGCTCGAAACATCTGGAGCCGATTGCTGAGGGCGCAAACGACAAGACCAGCTACATTGTGGTGCAAACCAATGAATCCAGGATTCAGATAGCAGAGGTCGCTAAGCTTCTTGTTTCTGCAGATTACGAGCGGGTTGACCCAGAAGTTGTACACGAAAAAACGCCGGGGGCGATGTGCTCGATTTTTGATCTGGAAGCGAGAAAAGGCTCACCCATTTGCATTGACAAAGTGGTGGCCATCTACACATCCAGGGAGGCTGAAAGCCCGCTGGAAGCGGCGCAAGAGGCTCTGCATGATATTGACGGCTTTGACGAAGTGCAACAGGCCAGCGCCGCCGCCTGGGCAGACATCTGGGAGAGGATTGATATCCGGATTACGGGAGACCGGCGGGCGCAGAAACTGCTCAGATTCAACCAATATCATTGCCTGATCACGGCTTCGCCACACAACGTCAATCTTGATGCCGGCAT
This sequence comes from uncultured Anaerolineae bacterium, assembly GCA_964525665.1. GTDB lineage: Bacteria > Chloroflexota > Anaerolineae > VGOG01 > VGOG01 > CAYMKL01. The sequence continues at coordinate 497 of CAZGKH010000269.1, forward strand.
CCCAGCCAGGGGACTACACGGAGAAGCCTATCGCGGCCATATTTTCTGGGATGAACTGTTTATCCTGCCATTCTACAGTTTGCACTTCCCAGACACGGTCAAGTCCGTTTTGCTTTACCGCTATCGCAGGTTGAATCGGGCCAGGGAATACGCAAAAGAGTTTGGCTACGAGGGAGCGATGTTCCCCTGGCAGAGTGGCAGCGACGGCAGGGAGGAGACCCAGGTGCTTCACTTAAACCCACTGTCCGGGGAGTGGGGGCCTGATTACAGTTCGTTGCAGAGGCACGTTTCCTTAGCCATTGCCTATAACATCTGGCAGTATTTCTGGATCACCCAGGATACTGACTTCCTGGAGACTTACGGTGCTGAGATGTTTCTGGAAATCTGTCGCTTCTGGGCCAGCAAGGCAAAGTACAATGAGGAGACGGGACGTTATGAGATAGACAAAGTCATGGGACCAGATGAGTACCACGAGAAGTATCCCGATGCGGACACTGGGGGGCTGAAAGACAACGGCTATACCAATATCATGGTCGTCTGGGCGCTTGACCGGGCTTTCGAGATTCTTGCTTGGCTGAGTGAGGGGGCCAGACAAAGCGTTGCAGAGAAGATCGGTCTGGCCGGAGATGAATTAGAGAGATGGAGGGACATCGGCAGAAAAATCAACATCCCCCTTTCCGATGATGGGATTCTGGAGCAATTCGACGGCTACTTCAAGTTGAAAGAGCTGGATTGGGAGGAGTACAGAAGCAAATACGGAGATATCGGCAGGCTGGATCGCATTCTAAAGGCGGAAGGAAGGTCTCCCGATGACTACAAGGTGTCGAAACAGGCCGACGTGTTGATGACTTTCTACAATTTGAGTGCCGACGAGGTGGCGAGGGTTTTAAGCGGAACTGGTTACTCCGCTAAAGACGACTTGCTGCGGCTGAACTTTGACTACTACTTCAAGAGGACATCCCATGGCTCTACCTTGAGCAGACTGGTGCATTCTTACCTGGCGAACTTGATCGGGGACAGGGAACTCAGTTGGCAGTTGTATATGGACGCATTGAGAAGCGACTACGTTGATGTTCAGGGAGGAACGACGAAAGAGGGTATTCATACTGGAGTCATGGCCGGAACAGCCCTCTTAGCCCTGAAGGCTTATGTGGGATTGAATCTGGATGGAGAACAGGTAAGCATTAACCCCTGTTTACCGACAGCCTGGCGCGAGGTGCGCTTCAATATTGGCTTCAGAGGAGATCGGTACTACTTCGAAGCAGCCCCGGAGCATCTAAGTGTAAAAGTGGATAGCAGCCGTGAGGGGGCGATAGAGATGAGAGAGGGATCTGTGTTTATCTGTGTGAATCCGTGTCCTATGTTAAAAATGTCAGCCAGTCAGGACTATCAAACTGGAGAGGGGAGGGGCCTGAAATGTTAGGTGATATCCTATTAATCACCGACAACCACAGAAAGGCGGCTGAACAAATCGTTAGTAGACTCGGCAGATTCAAGTCAGACAAAGTGGTGATAGCTATCGGAGGCGAATCGGGGGCGGGGAAGTCTGAATTGGCTCACGTGGTCAGCAGACGGCTGAAAGAAAGAGGGGAGTTGGCCAAGGTACTCCACATTGACAACTACTACAAAGTGCCTCCCACAGAAAGAATGGCGTGGAGAAAGAAACATGGCATCGAAAGCATCGGCCTGACAGAATACAATTGGGACCTCATCAACCAGAACGTTGCCGAGTTTAGGGAAAGCAGAGAAGCCATCCTGCCCTGCATAGATCTGCTGACCGATCAGGAAGATAAGCTGATCACTGATTTCGAGGGTATAAAGTACCTCATCGTGGAAGGACTGTACCCCCTAAAAGTTGACGCCGATTTGAAGATCTTTATTGATCTAACCTATCATGAGACGAAAAAGGCTCAAGTTCTCAGGGGAAAGGAACCGCAAAACGAGTATCGGCGGCAGGTATTAGAAAGAGAACATCAAGTGGTGCAATCCCTGAGACCATTGGCGGATCTGATAGTGACCAGGGATTTTGAAGTGGTTGAGGCCAATCAGTAAAGAGATGGGAGATGGGAGATTGGATATTGGATATTGTGCTGGCTAATGGCAGAATTCTAGACGGATGTGGCAATCCCTGGGTCTGGGGCGATGTAGGCATTCGGGATGGGCGGATCGCCCGGATTGCTCCGGCAGGCACGCTCCATGGACGAAAGGTGGTTGATGTAGACGGCTGCTTTGTCACGCCGGGCTTTATTGACGTCCACACCCACTCCGACCTTTCCATCCTCGTGAATCGCCGCGCGGAAAGCGCCGTCCGCCAGGGTGCTACGACCCACATCATCGGCAACTGCGGCATGTCCCCGGCCCCGGTGGGCGAGGACCACCTCGCCGACATGCGTGGCTACTGGGGGCGTATCTCCGGTCAGCCCGAAGTAACCTGGGAGTGGCGAACCTTTGGCCAATATCTACAAACCCTGCAAAGCGGCGGCCTGGCCATCAACGTGGGCTCACTGGCGGGCCATGCGGCTTTGCGCATGGCCGTCATGGGCCTTGAATCCCGTGGGCCCACGACGACCGAACTCTCCAAGATGAAGGAGTTGCTGGCAGAAGCGATGGCGGTCGGAGCCTTCGGGTTGTCCACCGGCCTGGTTTATCCTCCGGGCTGTTTCGCCAGCACCGACGAGATCATCGCCCTGTGTAAGGTTGTCTTCCGTTACCATGGACTGTACGCCTCCCACGTCCGGGGTGAGCGGGAAACCATCTTGGAAGCGGTGGCCGAGGCCATCCACATCGGGCGCGAGGCCGGTGTGCCCGTGCAGATCTCCCACAACGCCCCCAAGTACGGTGCTCCCTGCGATGCCACTGCCAACTTGCGACTGGTGGAAGAGGCGCGGGCGCGAGGCCAGGACGTGACGGTGGACAACGATGTGCATACCGATCTGGGCCCTCCGCTGACCGGCGGCTTGCCCCAGGATATCCAGGGGCTCCCCGTCGCTGAGATCGCTGCCCTGCTCCGTGACCCCGACACCCGCTGCCAAATCCGAGAGGAGATCTTGCTCGACCGCCGACCCGCCTTTGGCCCTGTGGGGCTTTTGAAGCACGGCCAGTGGCGTCGCATCACCATCCTGCACGCCCCGAAGAACCCGGATGCCGTTGGCAAGACCATCGCGACCATCGCCCGCGAATGGGGCCGAGATCCTTTCGACACCTACTTCGACCTGATCGTGGAAAACGGCCACGACGCGGAGGCCATCTTCGACTACATTGATGAGGCCAACATCCGTTTTTTGCTCCAGCATCCGGCGGTGATGATCTGTTCCGACGGTGAGGCATTGGCCCCCTATGGCTTTCTGAACGATCCGCCGCCCTACTCCCCCTGCAGCTATGGCGAGTTTCCCGGCGTGCTGGAGCGCTACGTGCGAGACGAACCGGTGCTGACCCTCGAAGAAGCCATTCGCAAGATGACGTCTTTCCCCGCTCAGCGGTTCGGTCTGATGGATCGGGGAGTGCTGCGGCCCGGAGCGTGGGCCGACATCGTCGTCTTTGACCTGGCCCGCGTCCGTGATCGAGCGACAAATCTCTACCCCCACCAGTACACGGAAGGAATTGACTACGTCTTCGTCAACGGGGTTCTGGTCGTGGAGGGGGAAACGCACACCGGTGCCCTGCCAGGCAAGGTTCTGGTTAGAAAGTGAAGCGACATGCTGACGACTCTTAGACGAATACTCATCGGCACCCCGTTGCCAACCGAACGCCTCATGCACGAGCGGTTGAGCAAGGTCCAGGCCCTGGCCGTGCTCTCGTCGGACGCCCTGTCCTCGGTGGCCTACGCCACGGAGGAGATCCTGCTCGTGTTAGTGATGGCCGGTAGTGGTGCTTTGGGGTTATCGCTGCCCATCGCCCTGGCCATCGCCGCTTTGCTGTTCATCGTAGCCAGTTCGTACCACCAGACAGTGCAAGCCTATCCGTCTGGTGGCGGCGCTTACATCGTGGCCCGGGAGAATTTGGGCACGTTCCCTAGCCTGGTGGCCGGCGCTGCCCTGCTCACTGCCTACGTATTGACCGTCGCGGTCAGTGTCGCGGCAGGAGCGGCCGCCTTGACCTCTGCTTTCCCCGCTCTTTACCCCTGGAGAGTGCCGTTGGCTTTGGCCTCATTAAGCTTCGTGATTCTGGTCAATCTGCGCGGCGTGCGGGAGTCGGCGCGGGTATTCGTCATGCCGACCTACTTCTTCATCTTCACCGTATTCCTGATTATCCTGGCGGGGCTGGTACGCTTGCTTTTTGGCAGCCTACCCGCAGGGATACCTGCTCCAATCCCGGCGGCGGCTGCCGCGCAAGGCCTGACGGCCTTCCTGATTCTGCGAGCCTTTGCCTCCGGATGCACAGCCCTGACCGGAGTAGAGGCCATCAGCGATGGCGTGCCGGTGTTCAAGCCACCGGAGGGTGTCAATGCCGGCAAGACCATACTGTGGATGATCGGCATTCTGGCCAGCATGTTCTTGGGCATCACTTTCCTGGTTCACCAGTTTGGCGTGTTGCCGCAAGAAGGGGAGACTGTGATCTCTCAGTTGGCGCGTGTGGTCTTCGGAGCAAGCCCACTATACTACGCCGTGCAGGTTGCCACTGCCCTGATCCTGCTGCTGGCGACGAATACCAGCTTCTCCGACTTCCCCCGATTGGCCATGTGGATGGCTCTGGATCGCTTTTTACCCCACCAACTAGCCAACCTGGGGGACCGGCTGGTGTACACCAACGGCATCCTTTTACTGGGCGGCCTGGCGTCGCTGTTGGTGATCATCTTCGGCGCCAGCACTCACGCCCTGATTCCCCTCTACGCCGTGGGGGTGTTCGTGTCTTTCACCCTGAACCAGGCGGGCATGGTGCGCCGCTGGCTGAAGCTGCGCAGCCCTGGGTGGCGCCGCTCGGTGGCGATCAACGGCGTGGGGACCGTAGTCACGGGAGTGGTCTTAGTGGTGGTGGCGGCCACGAAGTTCGTGCAGGGAGCCTGGATTGTGCTGCTCCTCATCCCTCTCCTGGTGCACGGTTTCCGAACCATCCACCATCATTACGATGAAGTGGCCGGACAGCTCTCTCTGACTCAACCCTGGCCCGGACCGGTTTCCCAGCACACAGTGATCGTGCCTGTGGCCGGCTTGCATCGGGGGGTACTCAAGGCCATACAATACGCCCAGGTATTGGGCGGCGAGCTACACATCGTTACCGTGGAGAGTGATCCGCAGGAGACGGCCAAGCTCCGTGCCCGCTGGCAGGAGGTCTTGCCCGAGGTGCCCCTCAACATCCTCCCCTCGCCCTATCGTTCCGTCATTGCCCCCCTGTTGGAGTTCATTGACCTTTTCGTGGACGAGGAGGATCAC
>CAZGKH010000270.1:0-5853 GCA_964525665.1 uncultured Anaerolineae bacterium
CACGGGGTTCGTCTTCGGCATGGGGTCGGGCGGCGAAGGCTCGCTGCCCCCAGGCCATCATCGCCTCGCCAACCTCGAAACGCCGCCGGACGGGCTGGCGGTGTTCGCTCCCATCGGAGTACATCAAGACGTAATCAGCCAGATGCTCCCCCGGCCGGGTGACCTCCCCGACCTGGTAGTCGGCTGGCTGTGCCCGCCCCTCAGGGTCCTGCGACTCGTCGCAGAAATGAGCCATCACCAGGTAGCTGGCTGTTCCAGACAACCGGATTGTCACATCCGTACCACTGTGCTCCAGCACCAGCCAGCAGTTGCCCCCGGCTGGGCCAAGATTGAGGGGAATACCCCAGAAGGTCTGCCGCCCAAAGGGTAGCGTCTTGAGCTCCCCCCCGATTGCCGGATGCCAGCCGTGGGGGTCACGGCCAGCGTTGAAATAAGGTTGCAGATTGAGGGTCGTGAACTTTGACATGATTCAAACATCCTTTCTCAGTGCGGGGGTCATGCCTGTGCTTTCGTGATGAAAGCTCCCATTGCCTTGCAGTACCTCTCAAGCGTGTCATTGACGATGCCGATAGTCGGGAGCTGGTTTGGATTGAGCTCCTGCATCCCACGGGCGAAGCCCCGCAAGCCGTACTCGGTGGACGATTCTGTCATGCTGCCCCTGGCTCCTGTTTTGTTAGAGGGATTAGCAACAGCAGTGCCCCTTCGCTCCCCAGGCACCACCCCGGTTCTCCGCTACCACGGCCCCATCCGCTGCACTAACCTTGGCAGTAGCTACCAGCGAAGTGAGGGCATCGGTTTGGCGGCCGTAGTGGGTGGCGATGACGTAGAGACAGCCCATGATGGCTGCTCGTACCACTGGCAAGGGCAGCAACGAACCCAGGAAGATACCTGCTAGCCAGGCGCAGCCGAGATAAATGAGGCTCATAGCGATTCCCAACGACCCAGCGCAAACACGGACAATGCAACCCAAGTTTAGCACAGAGAGGGCTTTTTGACAAGATGAGTTTCGCTCTTTTTTACTACAAATCTGTGTGAATCTGTGAAAATCTGTGTCCCAATTATTGTGTGTCGGTTGAAATGTTAAATTTGTCAGTCAACCAGCCCTTGGAGTTTGATATGGGCTCTTTTTGTAATGAGTGAGCACGGAAAATCTGACGCTAAATTCATGCCTGTTTCACCTCTAATTCACGGATCCTTTATCCAAAAGCGCAATAGAATCTGGTATAATACAAACAGTTCACCCAGATTGGAGTAGTTCCACCCACTTTGGTGAGAGGTTCTTTGATAATCAAGGCTTTGGAAAAGGAGGTGCGAAAATGGAAAGAGAGAGGATGAATCTCATGACCGCTAAGGAGGCTGCTAGATATCTGAGGATCAGCCTGTTCACCCTGAGCAAGATGGAAAGGGATGGAGGATTAGTCCCTTACCGCACCCCAGGGGGTCATCGCAGATACAGCCTCAGAATGTTGAACCGATACCTCAATAGCAGCCGGCATCAAAGAAAGGAGGTGTGAAAATGGCGGGAAGAAAGAGAGCAACCCTTATGAACTCCAGGGAAGCCGCGAGGTACCTGCGAGTGAGCCAGTTCACTCTGGACAAGATAGAGAGATCGGGTGGATTGGTGCCTTACCGCACTCCCGGAGGTCACCGCAGATACAGCCTCAGGATGTTGAATCAATACCTCAACAATAGCCGCCGTTGATTCTCAAAAGAAGTATAAGTTAGAACCGCGTCACTTCTTACTCATTGAAGGGACCGCCCAGCCCTGTTCAACTAAGCGAGTAGCTAGAACAGGGCTTTTCATGTATAATAGATGACAGGGTAGCAGGGTTCGAGGGAGGGAGAAATTGCGTCTTGGCAATGCAGACTTGCACATCGTGAGCGATGGCCTCGCCTGGATGGACGGCGGGGGACACTTCGGGCCGGTACCCAAGGTGCTATGGGAAAGAGTCGTTCAGGCCGATGAGTTGAACCGGGTCCCCATGCCCCTGGATTGCTTGCTCGTCGTCTCCGAGGGCAAACGGATACTGGTGGATACTGGCTTCGGCGATAAACTATCCCCTAAAGAGCGCGGAATCTACGGCATTACTGGCGAGAGTCGCCTGGTGGGAGACTTGCGTCGCCTGGGCCTAGCCCCTGAGGACATTGATATTGTCATCAACACCCATCTACACTCCGACCACTGCGGTGGAAACACCATCATGCGGTTCGGTGAGGTCTCTCACCGTCGCCAGGGCTCGGTCGGAGACCTTCGCCCAACATACGCGCAGCTCGGTGAGGTCTCCGACCATCGCCCAACACACGCGCAGTTTGGCGAGGTCTCCGACTGTCGCCAGGGCTCGGTCGGAGACCATCGCCCAACATACGCGCGGCTCGGCGAGGTCTCTGACCGTCGCCGCGAGGTTGTTCCCACCTTCCCCAACGCCGAATACTGGATCCAACGCCTGGAACTGGCCGACGCCCGCTACCCCAACGAGCGTACCAAAGCCACCTACCTGGCCGATAACTTCGTCCCCCTGGAAGAGCGCGGCCAGTTGCGTCTGCTCTACGGCGACACCCGCGTAACCTCCGAAGTACGCTGTATCGTCACCAGAGGCCACACCAGAGCTCACCAAAGTATCGTCATCGAATCGGGTGGGAAAACAGCCATCTGCCTGGGGGATCTGGCCTCTTGGACGATACAAATGGAGCGCCTGGCCTGGACTTCCGCCTTCGACGTGGAGCCGCTGGAGACCATCGAGACCAAGCGCCGCATCAGGAACTGGGCCCTGGAGAAGGCCGCCATTCTCATCTTCGAGCACGACTCGCGGGTTCGGATGGGGTATCTGCGGGAGGACAAGGGGGAATACAAAGTGGAGGCTGTTTGATAAGTCGTTTCACTTCTGGCACCTGGGGCAGAAGTACGTTCCCCGTCCGCCTACCACCGTGCGCTCGATGGTCATCCCGCAGCGGGGACAGGGCTGGCCCGTGCGCCTGAACACCAGAAGATGTTCCTGATTTCCCCCCTCTCTCCCCTCAGCGTCGCGGTAATCGCTGAAGGTGGTGCCCCGATTCCGAATCCCTTGGGCCAACACCTGGCGGATAGCACGATACAGATTCTCGATCTCCTTGGCCGTCAGTGTGTCGGCCATGCGCTCAGGGTGAATGTGGGCGGCAAAGAGGGCCTCGTCGGCGTAAATGTTGCCGACGCCAGCGATGAACCGCTGATTCAAGAGCAGAGGCTTGATCTTGCCCCGCCTTCCGAAGAGGAGAGCGGCGAAATCGGTCGGGGTGAAATCGTCGTCCAGAGGCTCCGGCCCCAGTTTGGCCAATATCTCGTCCTCATCGTCCACCAGATAGACCCGCCCCAGCTTGCGCATGTTGTTGAAGCGCAGCTCGCGCCCATCGTCTAACTCGAAGATCAAGTGGTCGTGCTTGTCGAGCTTATCGCCGCGATTCTTGACTCGAAGCCGGCCTGTCATGCGCAGATGGATAATCAAGCTTCCCCCACCGGACAGGGAAAAGACCAGATACTTGCCTCGCCGCTTCACGTCGAGAACTTTTTGGCCCACGATGCGGCGTTTGAACTCCTCTACCGTCGGTCTGGCGACCAAGTTATCCCAGCCGACGCGGACGCCAGTGAATTGGCGACCGACGAGGGGCTCTCGCAGGCCCCGGACGATGGTTTCAACCTCTGGTAGTTCAGGCATACGGTTCTTCCCGCTCGTAGCCGTTCAGGTGAATGGTGATGGCGAGCCGCCAAGGTGCCAGGCACTTGCAAATTACCGCCTGATTGAGCAAGCTCGCCTGGCTTAGAGGCACTGTAGCCCCCAAGAAGCCGCTGAAAGTGCCTGGCACCTGAATGCTTACTTCCACCCTTCGAGGAGCTGTGCCGCAGCCGAGTAAGGATCCAGCTCGCGGCAAATGATGCCGTCAATAAGGCGGTCGAGCTGCGCCTCGTCCAATCTCTCGAAAAAACTCTTCGCCATTTCCTGAGTGATTATGCTCCTGAGTTCCCGCTCAACACGCTCTCGCTCGCGCTGTTGGAGATTTCCGCTCTCCCGCAGATAGGCGGCGTGCTTCTCAATAGCTTCCACTACGGCATCAATGCCCTCGCCCCGCAGGGCTATCGTCTTATGGATGGGAGGCTGCCAGCCAGGCGCCTGGGATGAAAGATGCGAGCGATGGCCGAGGTCCACGATCATCTGCAAGGCCAGGGCGGCCCTGTCGGCCCCCTCCCGGTCGGCCTTGTTGACCACGAAGATGTCGGCGATCTCGGTGATGCCGGCCTTGAATGCTTGTATCTCGTCGCCCAGGCCCGGCGCTTCCACCACGATGGTGGTGTGGGCGGCCCTGGCGATGTCCACCTCCGACTGACCGGCCCCTACCGTCTCCACGAAAATCGTCTGGTAGCCAGCGGCGTCCAGCACCTTGACCGCGTCTGCGGTGGCCCGGGCCAGCCCACCCAGGCTGCCACGAGTGGCCATACTGCGGATGAAAATGCCCGGATCTCCTGACAGGTCCCGCATCCTGATACGGTCGCCCAAGATAGCTCCGCCGGAGAATGGGCTGGTGGGATCCACCGCGATTATGCCTACCGTACGATCTCTTTTGCGGTAGACCTTAGCCAGCTCGTTGACCAGAGTACTCTTACCCGTGCCAGGCGCCCCGGTCACGCCCACAATGTGAGCCTGGCCGGTGTGGGGATAGAGCACAGCCAGCGCCTCTCGTGCCTCAACTCTGTCATTCTCGATTATCGTAATCAAACGGGCGATGGCGCGGCGGTCGCCCGTCAGGAGTCGTTCGGTGATTTTCATAGCGTGGTGTCATGAGTCAATGAGTGCACTCGTTACTCATCACTCATTACCCATCGACTTCCTCCCGAATGAACCGTACGATGTCCTCCGTAGACGTGCCTGGCCCAAAAATGCCTCGGACACCCATCTCTTTGAGTGCCGGCACGTCCGCATCCGGAATGATTCCACCGGCGAGGATCAGCACGTCATCCAGGCCGTTATCCTTCAGAAGGTTCACGATTCGAGGGAAGAGCGTCGTATGCGCTCCAGAAAGAATGGAGAGACCCACCACGTCCACGTCTTCCTGCAGGGCCGCCTCAACGATCATCTCCGGCGTCTGACGGATGCCAGTGTAGATGACCTCCATCCCCGCATCGCGCAGGGCTCGGGCCACTACTTTTGCTCCCCTATCGTGGCCGTCCAGGCCCGGCTTGGCGATCAGCACCCGTATCTTTTTCTCAGGCATGGATACCTCCAAGTTCGAACTTCAAACTTCCAATCTCCAATATCTAATCTCCAACCTTCACAGAATCACCGGCTCACGATACTCGCCGAACACATCACGGAACACACCGCATATCTCACCCAAGGTGGCGTAGACTCGCACCGCATCGATGATAAGGGGCATCAAGTTCTCAGCGCCCCGTGCTGCCTCACGCAGGGCCTCCAGCCGCTGGTCTACCAATTCGTTGTCTCGTTCCCTTTTAACCCGGGCCAGTCGCTCCCGCTGCCGTCGTTCTCCCTCGCGGTCCATCTTCAAGAGCGGAATAGCTACGTGCTCTTCGGCCAAATAGTCGTTGACGCCGACCACGATGCGCTGGCCTGTAAGCGAAGCGGCGTCAATCTCGCGCTGGTAGCGGTATGCGCTCTCGGCGATCTCCCGCTGAGGAAAGCCCCTCTCTATGGCACCAAGCATGCCTCCCAGAGACTCTATCTTCCGGAAGTACTCGTAGGCCTCCTCCTCCATGCGATTGGTCAGGGCCTCGATGAAGTAGCTGCCGGCCAGGGGGTCAACAGTGTTTACCACACCCGATTCGTGGGCGATGATCTGCTGGGTGCGGAGAGCGATGCGCACCGC
>CAZGKH010000271.1:0-5834 GCA_964525665.1 uncultured Anaerolineae bacterium
TTCTGGCCTATGCACGACCACCTCTTCGAGACAGTAGGAGAGTGGGGTGGTCAAGAGAATGCAAGCGAGTTGTTCAAGGGATATGCCGGCGAGCTGGGCCTCGATACCGACGCCTTTGCCGCCTGTCTGGAGTCGGGAGAGACAAATGCCCAGGTTCAGGCGGAGCTGGAACGGGGCGGAGCAGCCGGAGTGGGTGGCACCCCTGCTTTCTTCGTCAACGACTGGTTCGTCTCCGGCGCGCAGCCGTTCGAAGTATTCCAGGAGACCATCGAGGCCGCACTGCGCGGGGAGCATCCGGCCCCCACGCCCACGCCACTGCCGCCCGGCGTAACGCCCTTCGACCCCAACCCAGAGCAGCCCGGCTATACCTACGGCGGTGATGCCTTCTGCGGCTCAGAGGAGGCGGAGATCATCCTCGCCCAGTTCATTGATTTCCAGTCCCCGGAAAACCGCAACCACTTCCTGAAAGAGTGGGCTGAGTTGGAGAAGAAATACGTAGATACGGGCAAGGTGCGGCTTATCGTCAAGTATTTCCCGTCCCTCGAGAATGCCCAGGCGTTCACGGCAGCCGAGGCAGCCGAATGTGCCGGCCAGCAAGGAGACTTCTGCTCCATGTACGATCTGCTCTTTGAGAAACAGGACGAGTGGAGCCAGGAGGAGGACGTCACGGCCACGTTCAAGGGATACGCCGCTGAGTTGGGTCTAGAAGCTGCTACCTTTGCTACCTGCCTGGACGAGGGTCAGACAGTAGACAAGGTGATGCAGGATTTCACCATCGGACAACAGAACCAATTCCCCCCTGCGCCGCTGTTCTGGATTATCAAAGGACAACAAGGCGGCAACGTGCCTCCGGACCAACTCCAAGAAGCCATCGAACAGTTTCTGGCGCAGTGAGGTAACCCTTACGAAGGTTTGGCAGCAACATTCAGACCAGACGTCTTTGTCCATTGAGGTTGGGCTGATAGCCAATGGTATTCGCAACCTTCGCAAGGATGTCGGAGAGATGAGCAAGGGCCCGGATGCCTGTTGGCATGCCGGGCCTTTTGTGCTATACTCTGGTTATGCCTGAATTGCCCGATCTGGAGGTCATCAAGGAGTTTCTTCAAGACCACATCGTTGGTCAGGAAATAGCTGAGGTCGAGGTGGTGCGCCCCATCGTGGTGCGTAACCTGGCGGGCGGCGATTTCGCCACCCGCTTGACGGGCCAGCGGATCGAGCAAGTGCATCGGTGGGGCAAGTTCGTCATCCTGGCCATGGACTCGAGCCTTTACCTGATCATAAACCCCATGCTGGCCGGGCGGCTGCACTACGCGCCACGACGGGAGCGCCGGCTGCGCAAGGCCTTCGTGATCCTGCGCCTGGCCGACGGTATGGATCTACGCTACACCGACGCCAAGACCATGGGCAAGGTCTACTTGACTGACGACTTGGCTGAGGTGCCAGGCTACGCTGATCTGGGGCCTGAGGCCCTCGATCCAGACCTCACCCCGGAGCTCTTCAGGGAACGTCTGCGCAAGTACCGGGGAGAGATCAAAGGCATTTTGACCAGGCAGAGTTTCGTGGGCGGCATCGGCAACGCCTACGCCGACGAGATCTGCTGGCAGGCGGGGGTCTATCCTTTCCGCAAACGCCCACAGCTTTCGGATGAGGAGATTGGGCGTCTCTATGAGGCCGTACACGAGGTTTTGAACGAGGCGATAACTACCCTGCAGGGGCGGATGGGGGCGGACATCCACGTGGAGATACGGGACTTTCTGAGGGTTCACGGCAGAGGCGGCCAGCCTTGCCCGCGCTGTGGCGCAACCATCTCCGAGATCAAAGCCCGGCAGCGGCTCACCAACTTCTGCCGCCAATGCCAGCCGGGGAGCTTGATTAGCGGCGGTGCATGAGTTTTGGGTTTCTAGTTTCGGGTTGCGAGTTGCGGAATAAAGAAACTCGCAACTCGAAACTCGAAACTGGAGTAGATCACAGGTTCTCCCTCACCATCTCCGCCGCCTTTCTGGTCATCCCCTTCACGGCGGCTAGCTCCTCTACTGAGGCCTGGCGAATGGCCTCGATGGAGCCGAAGTGCTTGAGCAAGGCCTGGCGGCGCTTGGGGCCGATGCCAGGGATCTCCTCCAGAATCGAGGCCAGGCTCTGCTTTGCTCGCAGCTTGCGGTGATAGCTAATGGCGAAGCGGTGAGCCTCGTCGCGGACGCGCTGCAAGAGATAGAGTCCCTGGGAGTCGCGGGGCAGGACGAGGGGATCCGGGCGACCAGGTAGGAATATCTCCTCCTGCTTCTTCGCCAAGCCTATGGCGGGCACTTCGTCCTTCAAGCCATGTTCCTCCAGGACTTCCAGGGCAGCGCTCAGTTGCCCCTTGCCGCCGTCAATGATGATCAGGTCAGGCATGATAGTCCAAACGTCTCCGCCGATTCGCTGATTCGCTGATTCGCTGATTCGCTGTGTCGCTCTCTTGAAGCGCCTCCTCAGCACTTCCTTCATCATCGCGTAATCGTCCGCGCCCTCCACCGTGCGGATCCTAAAGCGGCGGTAATCGCTCTTGCGAGGCACGCCTTTGACGAAGACCACCATGCTGCCCGTGGCCGCCGTTCCCTGGATGTTGGAGATGTCGTAGCCCTCAATGCGGGTGGGCGCCTCTTCCAGGCTCAGGTGCTCTTGCAATTGAGCCAGGGCTTCGACGCTCCGCCCCTCATCGGCCAGCCATTGAGCCCGCAGGCTGGTCAGGGTCTCGGCGGCGTTCTCGGCGGCCATCTTCACCAGCTCCTTCCCCCGCCCTCGCTGGGGCACGTGCAATTTCACCTTGCTGCCCCGTTTGCTCCTCAGCCAGGACTCGATGACTATGGCCTCCTCGACGTTGGTCGGCAAGATGATCTTCATGGGGACGTAAGCAGCTTCGTCGTAGAACTGCTTTAGGAACGAGGCCACTATCTGAGCCTCGTCTTCCTCCGCGGTGCCATCCAGGATGAAGTACTCGCGGCCGATGAGTTTCCCCTGCCGGATGAAGAACACCTGCACGCAGGCGTCGTCGTTCTCGCGGGCCAGGGCGATAACGTCCTCGTCTTTTCCCACTGCCAGGGCGATTTTCTGTTGCTTGGTCACTCTCTCCACCGCTCTGATCTGGTCGCGGAGGGCGGCGGCCTGTTCGAAGTCCAGCGCTTCGGCTGCCGCCGTCATCCGGTCTTGCAGATCGGCCACGATCTCCTCGGCCTTGCCCTCCAGGAACAGGCAAATGCGCTTGATCAGGGCGCGGTATTCACCCTTAGAAATAGCGCCGATGCAGGGGCCCGCGCAGCGGCCGATGTGATAGTAGAGACAGGCCCGTGTGTCCTGGCCCGTGATCTCGCGCTTGCAGGTCAGATAGGGGAAGAGCCTGCGCAGCATGTCCAGGGTCTGGTGGACGGCCCGGACGTCGGTGAGAGGGCCGAAGTAGCGTGCCCCGTCGCGTTCCATGCGGCGGGTGACGATGATGCGAGGGTAATCCTCCTGCCAGGTGATCTTGATGTAAGGGTAGCGCTTGTCGTCCTTGAGGCGGATGTTGTACTTGGGGCGGTGTTCCTTGATCAGGTTGCACTCCAGGATGAGGGCCTCTATCTCCGAGTCGGTGACGATGAAATCGAAATCGGCGATGCGGTATATCAGGCGGTGCAGCTTGAGGGAATGGCTGGCCGAAGCCTGGAAGTAGGAGCGCACCCGATGCCTCAGGTTCACCGACTTGCCCACGTAGATCACCTCGCCCTCTTCGTCCTTCATAAGGTAGACGCCGGGCTTGGTGGGAAGGGTTTGGAGTTTGTCTTTCAATAGCGGGTGGTCCATGCGTCGTCCTTTCAGAACACGGATTCGCAGGGTTTGCGGATTTAATCCGTGAATCCTGCTGATCCGCTGTTCTTTCCAGGCTGGTGGTCTATCCGTGCATCCTTGTCGAACAGTGAGTCGGCTACGGCGTTTCCCTACGGATCAGCGGCAGGTACAGTTTCCAACTGGAGTAATAGGCGTATTTCAGGTCGCCGTTGGTGGCGTCGTAGTAGCTGATGTGGGGATACCCGTTCTCATCCAGGGCCAAGGAGGTATACAATCCGACGATCCCTTCGCTGTCCACACTCTCACCGTGCCAGCCGGTGATGTCCAGATAGACATACTTCAGGTTAGCATTGGTTTGGTCGTAGTAGCTGATATGCGGATGTCCATCTCTATCCAAGGTCAGGGAAGTGTGCTCACCGACAAGCCCCTCGCTGTCCACCGTCTGAATGTGCCAGCCAAGCGCATCCTGGTGGGCGTACTTCAGGTCAAAGTATGGCGGGTAAGCGTAGTAGCTGATGTGGGGATACCCGCCCTCATCCAGGGCCAGCGAGGTGAACCAACTTCCCTCGCTATCCACTGTCTCGATGTGCCAGCCAGAGGCATCCTTGTAGGCGTACTTCAGGTCGCCTCTGCCGTCGTAGCTGATATGCGGATACCCGTTCCCATCCAGAGCCAGGGAGCTGCACCCGCCGACCCATTCTTCGCTGTCCACGGTCTGGGTGTGCCAGCCGGCAGCATCCTGATAGGTGTACTTCAAGCCACCGCTGCCGTAGTAGCTGATGTGTGGGTAGCTGTCTCCATCCAGGGCCAAAGAGTTGGACCTGCCTTCCTCGCTACCCACAATGTCAATATGCCAGCGAGAGGCATCTCTGTGAGCGTACTTCAGGTGGCCGTTGACTTGGTCGTATCGGCTGTAATAGCTGATGTGCGGATAGCCGTCCCCGTCCAGGGCCAGGGAAGTGCCCCCGCTAAAGGGACCCGGCTCTGTGTCTACGGTTTGAATCTGCCAGCTTGATTCGTCTCGGTAGGCGTACTTTAGGTCGTGGTTACTGAAGTCGTAGTAACTGATGTGAGGGTAACGGTCCCCATCTAGGGCTAAGGAGGTATACAGTCCGACGATTCCTTCGTTGTCCATAGTCTCGATGTGCCAGCCGGAAGCATCCTGATAGGCATACTTCAAGTAGCTCAAGTCTTCGTTGTACCTCTCGTAGTAGCTGATATGCGGATACCCGTTTCCATCCAGGGCCAGAGAGGTGAACCAGCCCCCTTCGCTGTCCACAGTCTCAATGTGCCAGCCGGAAGCATCCTGGTAGGCGTACCTCAGATCGCCGCCATAGTAACTGATGTGTGGAAAGCCGTTGCCATCCAGGGCCAGGGAAGTCCAGGAGCCGACATGGTCCCTGCTGTCCACAATCTCGACGTGCCAGCCGGAATCGTCCTGGTAGGCGTACCTTAGGTCGCCCCCGGCCGAGTAGCTGATGTGCAGATACCCGTTTCCATCCAGGGCCAGGGAGGTGTACCTGCCGACGTCTCCCTCGCTGCTGCCCACGATCTCTATGCGCCAGCTAGAGGCGTCCCGGTAGGCGTACTTCAGGTCGCGGTTCTCCTCGCCGTAGTAGCTGATGTGTGGATAACCATCCCCATCTAAGGCTAGAGAGGCGTACTTGCCGACATCCGTCCAACTGTCCACCGTCTCTATGTGCCAGCCGGAGGTGTCCTGATAGGCATACTTCAGGTCACGGTTGGTCTCGTCGTAGTAGCCAATGTGGGGATAATCATGTGTGTCCAGAGCCAGAGAGGTCTGGCTGCCATCGTAACTCAGGCCTGTGTCCACGGTCTTGATGTGCCAGCCGGCAGCGTCTTGGTAGGCATACTTCAGGTCGCAGTAAAGGTAATGCGCATAGTAACTGATGTGCGGATACGCGCCCGCATCCAGGGCCAGGGAGGTGGCCCCGCCCCCCCCCCCCCCACCCTCCCCACGCTCACGGTGGCCCACACAGGGGGTTTTTTATGCGTGCCTTCCGGGTCCATTC
>CAZGKH010000272.1:0-5827 GCA_964525665.1 uncultured Anaerolineae bacterium
CTCGCAATGACAATTGCCTAATCCTCTACAACACCAATGAGCAGCCCCCGCAACAGGTAGCGGTGCAGGACGAGGAAGATCACCACCACCGGCACACTCATGAGAATGGCCAGGGCCAATAGGTTGCTCCAGGCCCCACTGGTTTGCTGTATGCCAGACACGGCCATGGCCAGGGTGACGTTCTGGCCGCTCTCCACGAATAGCCAGCCGATGGCGAACTCAGTGCAGCACTAGTACATTATATCACATCTTTATGCTTTTTTCAATAGTTTGTCAATCGCGGCTTTTGCTGCTATAATGTGGATGTTTTATCAGGAATGAGGGTCTTTGATGGAAGTCATACTCACTCACGAAAACACCGACTTCGACGCCCTGGCATCGTTACTTGGAGCGTGGAAGCTATACCCAGACGCGATACCGGTTCTGCCCCGGCGGCTTAATCGTAATTTGCGCCACTTCCTGGCCATCTATTGCGACGAGTTGCCCTTCGTGCAAGCCGATGAGCTGCGACGGCGTCCCATTGAGCAGATTATCTTGGTAGACACCCAGGTCCTCACCCGGTTGAAGGGCATGAGTTCAAAGATCAGAGTTCACATCATTGATCACCACGCCCTCACTCGGGAGCTCGCGCCTGGCATGACTTACTCCGGCGAAGAGATAGGAGCCACCACCACACTACTAGTCGAGGAGATCAGCCGGGTTCGTCTGTCTCTCTCGCCCATCGAGGCAACGTTACTGCTTCTCGGCATCTACGAGGACACCGGCTCACTTTCCTACCCCACCACCACTTCGCGGGATTTGCGCTGCGCTGCCTGGTTGCTGGACCACGGAGCCAGTCTGGAAGTGGTCAATAAATTCCTCCACCACCCTCTGTCAGAGGAACAACGCCATCTCTACGATCAACTGCTTGAGAATAGCCAGATTCATGAATTCGACGGTCAATCGGTGGTCATCGCTACCGCCAGCGTTCAGGGCTACATTGAGGAAATCTCTACCCTGGCCCATACACTGCGCGATGTCTTCGAGCCAGCGGCCCTCTTCGTTTTGGTGGAGATGGATGAACATATCCAACTGGTGGCTCGGTCATCCAGCGAGACAATTGACGTGGCAGAAATAGCCGCTCGCTTCAACGGTGGTGGGCACAGCCAGGCCTCGGCAGCCCTGATCCGGGGGCAGGATTTGGCCCAGGCTCAGGAAATGCTCCTGGAGCTTCTGAGGGCCTATATCAAGCCTGCAGTGACCGTCGGCCAGATCATGTCCTACGGCGTCCACACCCTCCCGCCAGACACAACGGTAGCTGAAGCTGCGGAGATGATGCGACGATATGGCCACGAGGGCTTCCCTGTAGTGGTGGAAGGGCGCATCGTTGGCATCCTGACACGCGGCCAGATAGACAAGGCCCTGCAACTCGGCTTCGATAGCGCTACAGTTGACTCATACATGTACAAGGGAGAGGTCAGCGTCCGGCCCGATGATGCGGTACAGAAGTTGCAGGACATGATGATGGAACACAACCTGGGACAGGTGCCGGTAGTCGAGGGAGGCGAGATCATCGGAATCGCCACTCGCACTGACTTGATCAAGCTCTGGAGCGCTCCACCCCAGCGTCTCCGCAGAGTGGAGATTGCCCAGTTGATTGAAAGCGCTCTCCCCCCTCCCTTGCTGAAACTTATCCAGAAAGCCAGTCAAACAGCGGCTCAGATGGACTTTTCCCTCTACGTGGTAGGCGGCTTTGTGCGCGATCTTCTATTGGGCATACCTACGCTGGATCTGGACTTGGTGGTGGAGGGAAACGCTATAGCTTTGGCAAGACGCCTGCAGAAGAAGGTCGGGGGAAGAGTGAAAAGCCACTCCCGTTTCGGCACGGCCAAGTTGATTCTGGATAAGCAAGCCTTTTCCATCCCTTATCTGGACTTCGTAACCGCCCGTACCGAGTTTTACGAGCGCCCTACCGCCTTGCCACAGGTGGAGCGCAGTTCCATCAAGCAAGACCTGCACCGCCGCGATTTCACTATCAACACCCTGGCCATCTGCCTTGACCCAGGTCGCTACGGCGAGCTTTTGGATTTCTACGGTGGCGAGCAGGATTTGATAAGAAAACTGATTCGCGTGCTGCACAGCCTTAGCTTCGTGGAAGATCCAACCAGAATGCTCAGGGCAGCCCGCCTGGAGCAGCGGCTAGGCTTTCGCCTGGAAGAGCGCACCGAGGAACTCATCGGCAACGCCTTGGACCTGCTGGGCCGCACAACGGGAGAACGAATCCGCCACGAGCTATACCTGATCCTGGAAGAGGAGGCGCCAGAAGAGGGACTGTGTCGCCTGGACGAGCTGGGAGTGCTGGCCCAGATACATCCCGACCTCAGATGCGGCGATTGGCTGAGGGAGAGATTCAAAAGGTTGCGGGAATCCTTAGAAGATGGAAAGTGGAAGCCAGCAACCGGTGTCCAGCCACTGGACACCAGAACCCTGTACCTGGCTTTGCTAACCTATCGCTTGAGCACCCGGGATTTGGAAAGCATCACCAAGCGGCTCAAGATCGCCGGCGAAGATGTCGCCTTATTGCGCCAAGTCAATGAGCTGCGATCTTTGGCCAGCGCACTAGCCGCGGAACACCGGCCTAGCGCCATCTACCGGTTACTGAAACACTACTCAGGACCAGCCATTTTCGTCCTGTGGATAGCCACCGATTCGGAGTTGGTGAGAGAGCGGCTGGAGCTACATCATCGGACACTGCGTTTCGTTGAGCCTGAGATAGACGGTGAGTATCTCAAGAACATGGGCATTAAGCCCAGCCCTCTATTCGGGCACATTCTATCCGCCCTCCGCGACGCCCGCTTCGACGGGGAGATAACTAGCCTGAAGGGAGAAAAGGCACTCGTCGAGAAGTTACTGGCTGAAAGCGAATAGCAGCAAGCAGAAGTGGCTTTATGCCTCCAACGGCCAAGCTTTGGTTTGATGGTGTTTGACATCTAGCGAATCATGTTCTACAATATAGGGTGCGTTAGTCCATAGGAGCACAAGAGGGGAATGGAGTCAGGTACGCTGGAAGGTAGAGACCTTGTCAGATACGTTGACGATGCTCCCGGACAAGTCAGGCTTCTTCTTTGAAGCCTAGCCGGCTTGAAAGAATAGAGATAAGAAACCAGGTTCTTGGGTTGATTATGACATTGTATCGCCTCCTGGTTTCTCCATCAAATTAGGAGGGATCCATGAAAGAATACCAGACTGAACAACTCAGGAACATAGCCCTTTTGTCTCACGGCAGTGCAGGGAAGACTTCCCTGGCGGAGGCCATGCTCCTTAACACTGGAGCCATTAACCGCCTGGGCAAGGTGGACGAGGGGACGACGGTCTCCGACTATGACGAAGAGGAGATCCGACGCCACATCTCCCTCAGCACTTCCATTATTCCCTGCGAGTGGGATGGTCACAAGATCAACATCCTCGATACCCCTGGTTATCTGGACTTCGTAGGCGAGGTTAAAGGGGCCGTCAGGGTAGCTGATAGCGCGCTGATTCTTCTTGATGCTTCGGCGGGCGTGGAGGTGGGCACGGATCTGGTCTGGGGCTACGCAAACGAGCAGAACCTTCCCCGACTGGTTTTCATCAACAAGATGGACCGGGAGAATGCCAACTTCAAAAACTGCCTGGCCGCGCTGAGGGAGAAATTTGAGGCCGATTTCATCCCTATCCAGTTGCCTATCGGCAGCCAGGCTGATTTCGAGGGTGTAGTGGATCTGATCGCCACGAAGGCCTACTTGGGCCCGAAGGCTGAGGAGGGAGAGAGTCCAGCTTCTCTGAAAGGCGAGATAGACGATTATCGCCTGCAGTTGATCGAGGCCGCAGCCGAGAGCGAAGATGAGTTGATCGTGAAATACCTGGAAGGGGAAGAGCTTACTGAAGAGGAAATTCGGCGCGGCCTCAAAGCGAGGATCGCCGATGGCAGTGTGGTGCCTGTGCTCTGCGGCTCCGCTGCCGCCAACATCGGTACTCAGCCACTCCTGCAAGCTCTCATAAAGTATCTACCCTCCCCTGCCGAGGGCAAAGAGATAGTGGGCACAAATCCGGCCACCGGCGAGGAAGAAATCCTGGAGCCCACTGAATTGTCGCCCCTGGCAGTCCTGGCGTTCAAGAACCTGGCCGACCCTTACGTTGGCAAGCTAACTTATTTCCGGATCTACTCTGGTCTCATGGAATCGGATTCGCGAGTTTTCAATTCCAGAAGCGGCGAGATGGAAAGGATCGGCCAACTCTACATCCTGCGCGGCAAAGAGCAAATACCTACCGACCGGGTACGCAGTGGTGACATCGGGGCAGTCGCCAAGCTGGGGAATACCTCCACGGGTGACACCCTCTGCGATAAGGGGCATCCCATCGTCCTAGACCCTCCCATCTTCCCCAGCCCGGTCTTCTCGGTGGCAGTCCATCCCAAGACCAAGTCTGACTTGGATAAGATGAGCACCACGCTGGCTCGCCTGGCCGAAGAAGACCCCACTCTGCAAGTGACTCGCGAAACTTCCACCAACCAAACCATCCTCTCAGGGATGGGTGAATCACACGTTGACATCGCCACCCGGCGTTTGCTTCAGAAGTTTGGGGTGAATATAACCACCAGTGTGCCCAAGGTGCCCTATAGGGAAACTATAACAAGAACGACATCGGCCCAGGGTCGCCACAAGAAGCAGACCGGCGGGCGAGGCCAATTTGGTGACGTCTTTATCAGATTTGAGCCTCTGCCCAGAGATTCAGGCTTCGAGTTCGCGGATGAGATTCGTGGCGGCTCGGTGCCCAATTCGTACATTCCTGCTGTGGAGAAGGGCCTCAGAGAGATCATGGAGAAAGGTGTTCTGGCCGGCTACCCCACCACTGACTTTCGGGCTGCCCTGTATGACGGCTCCTTCCATACGGTGGACTCCTCTGAGATCGCCTTCAAACTTGCTGCTCACCTGGCCTTCAAGAAGGGCATCCCGGATGCCAGCCCAGTGCTCCTGGAGCCTATCATGAACTTCACCATCACCATCCCAGAGGGGTTCACGGGCGATGTTTTGGGCGACCTCAACAGCAAGCGTGCCAGGGTGCAGGGTATGGATCAGCAACGGGACAAGGCAATTATCACCGCCCAAGCTCCTCTGGCCGAGATGCAACGATATGCCACAGACCTTAGGTCCATCACCCAGGGGCGGGGAATCTACACCATGGAGTTCTCTCACTACGAGGAGGTGCCAAGCCACGTCGCGCAGAAAGTCATCGCAGAGGCCCAGCGGCAAGAGGAATCTTAAACAAAACAAGACCTGACAGGTTTCAATTCTGGCGAAGCGAAACCCACCCGGTCTCTTGTTGCTACAAACCGCTAACTCGATGCGTGAGAAACTCTTCACGCATCGAGTTTTCACGTTCTACTACCACATCCCCGGCAGCAGGCGATAACGCACCTGCGCGGCATAGTCCTGGTAGCCGTCGAGCTCGTCCTGTAGCGTCCGATCCTCCAGCGCAGTGCGGACGACTAAAAGCACTGCTGCCAACCCTGCCGGAATAAGGGCCCACAGCGAGCCGAACGCGAGGGCGGTTGCGAGCAAGCTCACGATCATGCCGACGTAGCCCGGATGGCGCACGTACCGGTAGGGGCCGCCAGAGGCGACAGTCTGGTCGCGATCCATCTGGATGCGAACGGCCGTTGAGAAGAATAAGTTCGATGCCATGGCCCAGCTAAACAAACCCTGCCCCAGGGCAATGAAAGCCAGCCCAATGAGATGAATCGCCACAGCCAGTTCGGGCGACCACCCGAAGCGCTCATCCAGCCCGGCCACGATCAGCAGGGCTAATATTG
>CAZGKH010000273.1:0-2358 GCA_964525665.1 uncultured Anaerolineae bacterium
GTATCGGGCCCAGGCCCACGCCGCCGGCGCTGATGTCTTCCTACTCAAGGGATGTACGGCAGAGGAACTGCAGGCCGCTATCGTGGCCACAGTCTGAAGTCAAAACCATATTCGAAAGGAGTCTAGACCAATGAAGAGAACCATTTTGCTACTCACACTTTTTGCCCTGGTGGTGACAGGTAACGTCGCCACCGCAGCACCGCCGAGCCAGGGGGCCGATGGAGAAGCGTACATCGTGCAACCGGGCGACTGGCTCACGAAGATCGCCGAGAAGTTCTACGGTGATGCGAACGCCTACCGCGTCATCGTGGAGGCCACCAACGCCAAAGCCGCCGAAGACGCCAGCTTTGCCGTGATTGATAACCCCAGTCTCATCACAGTGGGGCAGAAGCTGTGGATTCCGGCTCAGGCAGGCACCGCCGAAGGCGAGCTGACCCTGGAAGCTCTGCAAAATGCCTTGTACCAGGGGATCTATGACGACCCCGTGCAACTGACCGACGGGAAGTATGAAGGCGAGCCCTTCGTCCCAGGCGGCGCCTCACGCCCGACGGTCGTGCTGCACCCTGAGGTCTACGCCTTCGGCGATCTCAACGGCGATGGGGTGGACGATGCGGCGGTCATCCTGATCGAGAACTCCGGTGGCAGTGGCAACTTCCGCTATCTGGCGGCGGTCATCAACGAGGGTGGGGCACCGGTGAATGTCGCTACCTACTTCGTGGGTGATCGCGAGCAGGCACAGGCGATCAGTATTGATGGGAATCAGATCACCCTTGACATGGTCTCCCACGGGCCGGATGATCCGATGTGCTGTCCGACCCAGGAAGTGACGAAGGTGTACCGCTTGCAGGACGATCAACTGGTTGAAGTGCTAGTGGGTCTGGAAGGCACGCTGTGGACGCTGGTCTCGTACGGTGATCCCAATGATCCTCAAGCTGTTCTGGAGGGTAGTGAGATCACGGCCGAATTCGACAGTGCTGAAGGTAGAGTCAGCGGCTCTGCTGGCTGCAACAGTTACTTCGGGGCCTATGAAGTGGATGGGGATCGCCTGACCGTCGGCCCCGTTGGCTCCACTGAGATGTATTGCATGGATCCTGAGAACGTCATGGATCAGGAAACTGCGTATCTAGCTGCCCTGCAGAGCGCCGCATCGTACCAGATTGTGGGTGACCAACTGCGAATCGCCAGTGAAGACGGCGCAACGGTACTGACGTTTGCCATGATGGAAATGATGCCTCTAGCAGGAACGACGTGGCAATTGATCTCCTATCTCGATGACGACGCCTTCAAATCGGTCTTGGCTGATACAGAGATCACCGTCCTGTTCGGTGACGATGGCAAGGTAACCGGTTCCGCTGGTTGCAACAACTACTTCGGCTCCTACGAAGTTGATGGGGAATCAATCACCTTCGGTCTGCTGGGTTCCACCCTGATGGCGTGCTCTGAACCAGCAGGCATCATGGATCAGGAGATAGCCTATTTCGCGGCGTTAGGGTCGGCTGTCACCTATCACATTGAAGGCGACAAGCTGGAACTGATGGATGCAGATGGCACGCGCGTAGCACAGTTCGTTGCACTGCCACCTGCTTCGTTGGCCGGCGCGGAATGGATTCTGACCGCCTACAACAACGGTCAGGATGCCGTCGTGAGCGTGCTGATCGGCACGGAAATCACCGCCGCCTTCGGCGACAATGGTCAACTGGCCGGTTCCGCGGGCTGCAACACTTACGGGGCTTCCTACGAAGTTGATGGCGACCAGATCACGCTTGGCCCAGCAGTAACGACCCGCATGTGGTGCCCTGAGCCAGAAGGCATCATGGATCAAGAAAACGCTTTCCTGGCGGCACTGGGGTCGGCCGCTACCTACAAAGTCCAAGGCGATAAGCTGGAGATGAGAACCGCTGATGGCGCGCTGGCGCTGCAATTCACCGCGAAACCGATAGAGCTGGCCGTCGGCGAAGTGTACATCGTGCAACCGGGTGACTGGCTCACGAAGATCGCCGAGAAGTTCTACGGCGATGCGGCCGCCTACCGCGTCATCGTGGAGGCTACCAATGCCAAAGCCGCTGAAGATGCCAGCTTTGCCGTCATTGACAACCCCAGCTTGATCACAGTGGGGCAGAAGCTGTGGATACCTGTCCAGCCTGGTAGCCTGACCCTACCAGCCCTGCAGAACGCCACGTACCAGGGAATCTACGACGAGCCTGTGCAACTGACCGACGGGAGGTATGAAGGCGAGCCTTTCGTCCCAGGCGGCGCCTCGCGGCCGACGGTCACGTTCCACCCTGAGGTCTATGCCTTCGGCGATCTGAACGGCGATGGTGTGGACGATGCAGCGGTGATTCTGATCGAGAGCTCTGG
>CAZGKH010000273.1:2458-4634 GCA_964525665.1 uncultured Anaerolineae bacterium
AGGAGGTGTTGACAATGGTTCTCATACGCGATGTCTTTCAGGCGAAGTATGGTAAAGGGGGCGACCTGGTGGCGCTCTTCAAAGAGTTCCGTGCGGAATGGGCCCAGGAATATGCCGGCCGCGTCCTTACCGATGTAAGCGGTCCCTTTTTCACTGTCGTCGTTGAAACGGAGATAGAGAGTCTTGCCGATTGGGAGCAGCGCACTGCCGAGATTTTTGGCGCTCCGGAGTTCGGTGACTGGTTCGCCCGCATGATGCCCCTGGTCGAATCTGGCCGGCGTGAGTTCTACAACATCGAGGCGTAGCGCCAAAACACAATCCGGATGACTCTAAACAGAAAAGTGATTTTAGTCATATACAGACGGCTGTCCTGGTGATATAATAAGGACAGTCGTTTTTTGGTGACAAGTTGGCGAGTTACCACGACAATAATAAAAAAGGGAGAAACAGTGATGCCAGACAAAACCGTGCAGGACGCAATGAACGAGCAGGTCAAGAACGAACTCTACTCCGCCTACATTTACCTCTCAATGTCAGCCTACTTCGAGGACGCCAATCTGCCGGGCTTTGCACGCTGGATGCAAGTGCAGGCGCAAGAGGAGCAGGAACACGCGATGAAGTTCTTCCACTTCATCAATGAGCGAGGTGGCCGGGTTGTCCTTCAGGCCATTGATCAGCCGCCCATTGAATTTGAATCACCCCTCGATGCGTTCGAGCGCACCCTAGAACATGAGCAGCTAGTGACGGGGATGATTCACCAGCTTTACGCCCTCTCCGTCCAGGAGCAGGATTACGCGAGCCAGATATTTCTGCAATGGTTCGTGACGGAGCAGGTCGAGGAAGAGGCCAACGCGACTCAGATCGTAGAGACGCTGAAGGCGATCGGTGACAAGCGCCATGCTCTCCTCATGTTGGACCGAGAGCTGGGCAGGCGGGGAACCGGCTAGAGCTGGGAGGTGGAGATGATGGACACGGAACGAAAGTGCGACAACTGCCGTGAGGATTTGGGACCCAA
The DNA here is from genome assembly GCA_964525665.1 of uncultured Anaerolineae bacterium. Classification (GTDB taxonomy): domain Bacteria; phylum Chloroflexota; class Anaerolineae; order VGOG01; family VGOG01; genus CAYMKL01. The sequence continues at coordinate 3,474 of CAZGKH010000273.1, forward strand.
TCCGGTTGTACAGGGCGAGAAGGTCTATTGCTGTGCTGCCTGTGCCTTCGAAGCCAAGCGCAGCGTGGATTGTGGCGGGCGCGCCGATTCTCACATTACCCAAGCAGAATCATCTGATCAGGGGTAACTGTCTGACGAAGCCCTGCCTCAAACCGATAATTGATGACTTCTGTCATAGACAGGCGGCTGCCCTTGGGATATGAATGAGGGCAGCCGTTTTTTAGAACACGGATGGACAGGATCTACGGATTCAATCCTATCAGTCCATTAAATCCCGCCAGTCTGTTGTTCCTTCTCCTTCTGCGACTATTTTGAAAGGGATGTAACAAAATTGAGTACGAGAGTTGACGGACGTGCTCATGCAAGAATGGGAGGTCTAACGATGTCCGAAGAGAACCTGAATTGGTGGAAGTGTTTGGAGTGCGGGTATATGTTCCAGGCGGCGCAACCGCCCAAGATGTGCCCCAGTTGCAAAGAGAAGTGTGCTTTTTTGAACGCGACGTGCTATACGCCTGAGTGCGGCGGTCCCGAATCAGGCAACCCAGATCCGAGGATCGGCGCAAAATGAACGTGAGAAGGATATACGAATACGCGCTGCAGCGCGAGCGCGAGGGCAGGGACTTTTTCCAGCGCAACGCCGAGCGCATGAGCCACGCTGCTGTGGTCGAGATTTTCCACAAGTTGGCTGCTGAAGAGCAGAAACACATCGAGTTCGTCCAGCGACTACTCAAGTCGGCGGAGAGCGGCCAACCTGCTTTCGAGACGGGTTTCGAGTTGCAGCAGGATAATCTCTTCTCGCAACGGGCCGAATTGGAGCGGTTGGATCAGACGACTATCGAATCCATGGTTCCCGACCTCACGATCCTGCGGATAGCCTATCTCATTGAGCGCGATTTTGCTGAGTTCTACGAGACGGCAGCGCAGGAGGTCGAGGGCGACGCCAGGCAGGCGTTGACAATGCTTGCCCGCTGGGAGCGTGGCCACGAACGACTGTTCAAGGACATCCACGACAAGCTGCTGGAAGAGTACTTGAGCATGCCGTGGGGCGGCTAGGCGGCAGATCTCGAACACGGTTAGGGAGAAAACGATGAGTCGGCAATGGGAGAAGCGCCGCCTGGACGTGGACGGCATGGATTGCGCTGAATGTGCCCTCCATGTTGA
>CAZGKH010000273.1:4734-5825 GCA_964525665.1 uncultured Anaerolineae bacterium
GCGAACGTCTGGGGCTGCTGGACGCTGCTCTGGCCCGCATCCCGCCGTGGCTGGCAGTGGCCGCTGTCCTCTTGGGCGGCTATCCCATCTTCAGGAACGTCGTCCGAAACCTACTGCAGCGCCGCGTGACGTCCCATGCCCTGATGACCCTGGGAATCATCGGTGCTCTGAGCATCGGCGAGTACCCAGCAGCGGTGGTGATCGTCTTCTTCATGCGCACCGCGGACTACCTGGAAGGCTTCACCACCGACCGCTCCCGGCAGGCCATCCGCGCCCTGATGCGTCTGACGCCGGAGACAGCTCACCTGTTCCGGGGGAATGAGGAGCAGGATGTTCCCGTTGAGGCGCTGCGCCCTGGCGACTTAGTGATCGTCCGGCCTGGCGAACAAGTGCCGGCCGATGGCAAGGTGGAGAGGGGCGCCGCCGCTGTAGACCAGTCTCCCATAACCGGGGAGAGCTTGCCGGTGGAGAAGGGGCCGGGAGCCGAGGTCTTCGCCAGCACCATCGTCCACGGCGGCGCGCTCACCGTGCGCGTGACCCGTACCGGCGCCGACACCACCATGGGGCGCATCATCCAATTGGTGGAGGAGGCGGAGGCCCATAAGGCCCCAGTCCAACGCCTGGCCGATCATTTCACCGCCTGGTATATCCCGGTGGTGGTCGGGGTCGCGGTTCTGACCTACCTGCTGAGTCGTGACCTCACCGCCGCTATAGCTGTTTTGCTAGTGGCTTGTGCCTGTGTCATTGCTCTGGCCACACCGACGGCCGTCATCGCCGCCGTGGGCCGGGCCGCCCGGCAGGGTATCCTCATCAAAGGCGGGCGCTACCTGGAGCTTTTGGCCAAGGTGGATACCCTGGTGATGGACAAGACCGGGACGCTGACCTTCGGCCGTCCAGCAGTGACGGATGTGGTCGCCCTGAACGGCCAGCGGGAGGACCAGGTGCTGCGGCTGGCAGCCGTAGCAGAGCGGTTTTCCGAGCACCCGGTGGCGGCAGCCGTGCGCCAGGCCGCCCGAGAACGGGGGCTTGAGCCGCCGGCGCCGGACACCTTCAAAGCTCTAGCCGGGCTGGGGGTGCAAGCCCAGTGGAAC
>CAZGKH010000274.1:0-4060 GCA_964525665.1 uncultured Anaerolineae bacterium
GTCAGGTACTACCTCCCAGAAACCCAGCTCATCCCTTCGCTTCTCGATCTCTTCCTCGGGAAGGCGGATGTAGACGCCGTGGCCTTCGACGGCGACGGTGCCGTCGGAGAGGCGCAGTTCTCCCCTGGCCTCAAAGGACCGGGATCGCATACGAATCATCTCGCCAATTATGGTTAGCTCTTCCTCCAAGGGCACCGGCTTACGGAACTTGAGCTCTAGCTTGGCGGTCACCGCCCAGATGTCCAGGGACGTGACCACGCGCCCGATGGCCTCGTCCAGCAGGGCAGTGATGATCCCGCCGTGCACGACGCCCGGGTAGCCCTGGTGCTCCTGGCGGGGTGTGAACTTTACCATCACCCGCCCGTCATCATCGTCATAGAAGAAGGCTTTCAGACCGATGGGATTCTCCATCCCGCACACGAAACATAGGCGGGAGTTGGGTTGCTTTTGCATCATTTGCCTCCACTTGGATATTCACGCTTCAGGAACCTCCAACACCGCCGCACCGCGTACTTGCCTGTCCTTCAGGCGTTGCAAGACGCGATTCGCCTCGGCCAGGGGGTAGGCCTCGACCTCGGTGTGGATGGGTATCTGGACTGCCAGTTGCAGCAGTTCCTCTGCATCCTGGCGGGTCATGTTGGCCACGCTGCGCAGGGTGCGCTCATGGTAGATGAGGCTGTACTTCATCTCCGGGATGGGGCTCGTATGGATGGCGTTGATGGCTACGGTGCCCCCTTTTCGCAGCACCCGCAATGCCTCCAGCACGATCCAACCGGCTGGGGCGAAGGTGATGGCGCTGTCCAAGAGGGCCGGTGGGTCGTCTCTGGCGTCTCCAACCCACGCTGCGCCCAGCTCGCGCGCATGTTGCTTGTGCTCCTCACTGCGAGTGAAGACGAACACCTCACATCCCCAGTGGCGGGCCACCTGGATGGTCACGTGGGCGGAGGCGCCGAAGCCGTATAGCCCCAATCGTTCCCCTGGCTGGACTTCACTCAGCCGCAGGGACCGGTAGCCGATGACGCCGGCACACAGCAAGGGGGCCGCCTGACGGGCGGGAAACCCTGAGGGGATGGCATAGGCAAAGGCGGCGGGGACGACAGTGTACTGGGCGTAGCCGCCGTCGGCGTGGAGGCCGGTGAAGCGGGCTTGGCCGCACAGGTTCTCCAACCCTTGCCGACAGAAGTTGCACTGTCCACAACTGGAGTGGAGCCAGGCCACACCGACGCGATCCCCCAGGCGAAAGCGGGGCACGTTGGCGCCCATCTCATCCACTACTCCCACGATCTGGTGGCCGGGGATGACCGGCAGCCGGGGCAGGTCCAGCTCCCCTTCCACGGTGTGCAAATCGGTGTGGCAGACGCCGCAAGCCTGGACTTTGATCCGAATCTCATCTGGCCCAGGAGTCGGCGCTGGCAGCTCCACCGCCCCCAGTGGATTCTCCTCAATAGGTCGAGCCTCTCTTAGAACCATGGCCTTCATGGAACAGATCTCCCTGTCTCAAGCGTATCCAGCCAATTTTATCCCTTATCTCTCGAATAGTCAAGATCAATATCCAATCCCCAATATCTGTTTTGTGCTTTGCATTCAGTGGTGATATAATCGTTTTGGGAGGTTGAGCTTTGAATCTACTGAAAAAAGCTCCCGCAGCCGTCCCCGGGTGCGGCAATCGGCCCGAGGACGGGCCTCAGAGCAGGCTTTTTTCAGGGGAGTCAGCTATGAAAGTGAAACTCTTTGCTACACTCAGTCAACTCGTTGGGGTGAAAGAAATAGAGGTGGGCTTGGAGGATGATGATACGGTGGGGAGCGTGCTCGATAAGTTGGTGGCCGATCATCCTGTCCTGGAGGAGCACATTCTCGACGACGACGGCAACCTTGAGGCTTACATCAATGTCTTCGTCAACGGGCGAAGCGTGAGGTTTTTGGATGGCCTTGACACCAGTCTCAGCGAGAGCGATGTGCTGGCCATTTTCCCACCGGTGGCCGGCGGCTAACGACGTATGGGGCAACGCGAAGCGGCGGTCGTAGATCATTGTTCACAACCGCCGCTTTACGTTGGATTATAGGTGTGATTCAGCTTCTCAGAATATACTTGATGCCTCGGTAGCCACCGATGTCTTGGATCTTGGCGAAGATGGCTCTCTTGATGTTGTCGGCTTGATCTGGGTGCTGTTCGGCGTCGTTTTTCATCTGGTCTAGCCAGCCTATGACCGCCTGTTTGTTTTCGATGTTCTTGGGTGTGATGTAGTCTTTGGCCTTGTCCACGATCCTGTCCATAGGTAGTACCCGGAAGGCAGTCAACAGCCGAGAACCTCTCTCCTCAATGGATTTGTCTATGCCAGGGAGGAGCAACTTGCTCACCTGCTGATAGACCACCTCCAGGCCCACGGAGATGTTCTCTGTGGCTGTCTTCCCTTTGACGGTGAATATCTTGGTGTGCATGAGTAGAGGATAGCCAACAACTACCCCAACCCACGGCAGGAAACTGAGCTGAACGCGGTCCGTCAAGTAAAGGACATAAGTGATCAGGGCGGCGATGACCACGTTGACCAGGTAGAGAATCGCTACTTCCAGGGTGGTTATCGCCTCATAAGGCTCCCTGGTTTCAGAAATGACGTCCATCATGAACAGCGCGGCACTGATCAGTCCTGCTGATAGGCAGAAAAGTACTATGGAGATCATTGGACACCTCGCACTTTCTCTACCAGCGGCAATATGGTTATCATCTCCTCCCCTTCGTCGCTAAGGGCGAAGTATTCTTCTTCCTCGGAGGCGAAGATGTCCCTCTTGACCCGCTGGACATTGGTGACCAGGCCCTTCTGCTGCAACTGGCCGAGCTTGTCATAAGCAGTAGAGGGGCTAATGAGGAGTTGTGCGGCCAGCTTGACGGGCACTGTTGATCCCGTGTTTCTCAGCTCCTTGAGGACGGTGATATCCTCATCAGAAAGATCTAGCCCTTTGTCAAACAGCTCCTTAGCTTCTTCCGATGTCCTGATTCCCATTTTCACCCTCCTCTATTTGGATTGAGCTTGTCGATGCATCGGCTTTTCATACGGAACTAACATAATTCTATACGAATTTCACGATTTTGTCAATAATCTTGGGCTACCTCCTCTCCTCTGAGCACTCGGAGGGCTCCCTGGGCCATGGCTAGCATCTCGTCCTCACCGGGATAGATCATCACCGGGGCGATCCACTCCACCCGCTCCACGATCCAATCCACCAGCATGTTTGAGCGGGCCAGCCCCCCCGTCAAGACGATGGCGTCCACGTTGCCTTTGAGCGCGGTGGCCATGCCGCCGACTTCCTTGGCGATTTGGTAAGCCATGGCCTCGTAGATCAGCCTGGCGTGCTCGTCGCCGTCCTCGATGCGCCGTTCCACTTGGCGGGCATCGTTGGTGCCCAAGTGGGCCACCAGACCCCCGCGGCCGGAGATCTTCTTGATCATCTCCTCGTAGGTGTAGTGGGCCTCATCATGCGGGGGGATCGAGTAGGCCATGCGTACCACGTCGCCCACCGGCAGCCCCCCTGCTCGCTCCGTGGCGAAGGGTCCCGTGCCATCTAGGGCCTGGTTGACGTCCACCATCCGCCCCCATCGGTGGGCGGTGACGGAGATGCCCCCGCCCAGGTGAGCCACCACCAGGTTGACCTCGTCGTAACGCTTGGCCAGCTCTCTGGCTGCTAGCCGCGCCGCTGCTTTGAGATTGAGGGCGTGGGAGAGGCTACGCCGCTCGATCTCTGGCAGGCCAGAGATGCGGGCGATGTCGTCGAACTCGTCCACGCACACTGGGTCCACGATAAAGGCGGGGATGTCGGCCTGCCGGGCGATCTCGTCGGCGATGATGGCCCCCAGGTTGGAGGCGTGCTCCCTCTCCTGGGGGCGGCGCAACTCGTCCAGCATCTTCTCGTTGACCCGGTAGGTGCCGCTGGGAATGGGCTTGAGGAGACCCCCGCGCCCCACCACCGCGTCCAGGGAGTCCAGCGATGGGTGGGTCTCCGACGATGGGCGGGTCTCCGACGATGGGCGGGTCTCCGACGATGGGCGGGTCTCCGACGATGGGCG
>CAZGKH010000274.1:4160-5802 GCA_964525665.1 uncultured Anaerolineae bacterium
GGGTCTCCGACGATGGGCGGGTCTCCGACGATGGGCGGGTCTCCGACGATGGGCGAAGGTCTCCGACCGAGCCCCCCGGCTCATCCAAAAGGCCTAGCACGGCGTCACGGCGAAAAGCATATTGGTCCACGATGCGGGGGAAGGCAGCGATCTCCTCCGCCGAATGGCGAATCGTTTCAACGAAGAGGGGATGTTCATCCTCGTAGACGGCCACCTTGGTGGAGGTGGAGCCGGGGTTGATAGTCAGAACGCGAGACATCTGCTATCTGTCGAAGTATATGCTCTTGCCGGTGGCGGAGAGGGGGATGCCCATCACGTAATCGGCGTCAATGAGGCCCATCTCGCGGGCCACTACGCCGGCGCGGTACATGATGCGGTTGTCCACGTTGAGCAGGCTGGCCGTCTTCACCGCTGAGCCAAGAGCGATGCCCATGTCCAGCAGCCGGAAGGCGCACTGGGGACCCTTGTACTCGCCCTCGTGGGTGTTGGGCTTGAGGCACTTCTCGAAGCCACAGGCCCCGCAGTTGAGGCCCACCGCCTTGGCGTTCTTCAGGCCGATGAGGAGCACGACTTCGGAGTCCCGCACGTTGGCCCCGTCGCGGTCGAAGTTCTTCTTGCCCGTCCGCTCGCCGAATTCGTACATCTTCTCGACCAGAGCCTGGACATCGTCACCCTCGATGATCTCGGTGACGACGAAATCCTTGCCCGCCGCTTTGGGCGCCGTGCGGGCCGAAATGTCCATTAGCTCGGCAACTGTTCTTAACGCGTTCATGAAGCTTGTCTCCTTTCAGACTGTAATTGACACTCTATCAATACTCTGCTAAACTAACCCCATACCAGAGCTAACAGAAAGGGGTTTAGTCAACATGACTGAGTTCGCAAACCAGGTGGTGATTGCTTTCTGCGCGTTGCTCGTAGTTTGGTACATCGTGGGCTGGCGGATGAACCGCAGGCGCGGCGAGCTCCTGCTGGAGTGGGTTCTCCAGGGGCTGCGGGCCTTTAGTGATCAGATCACTGTCAGTCGCCTCGGCACATCGGGGTTCCAGGTGAACGTGGGAAAGGTGCAGACCCCGTTCAAAAAGGTGGAAGCGACTATCCTGCTGCAACCCCGGGAGATACTCCTGCTCTGGATATTCAATCGCCTGCGGGGAAGGACAGATCACCTGGTCATCAAAGGGACTCTGCGCGCCTGGCCACGGGGTGAGGTCGAGGTGATGAAGAAAAGGGGGCTCCTGGCCGGACGAGAGCTGGAGGGACTCGATGGGGAAGCCTGGACCCGCCGGGAGACGGCCAGCGGCCTGGTAATAGCCTATCGAGGCGAGAAAGGCCAGCAGCAGGTGGATGCCATTTCTCCCCTGCTGGATGATCTCGACCCTCGCCTGCTGAGGTTATCGCTCAGCAAGAAGGCTCCTCATCTTCTGGTCAGCCTTTCGCTGGCTGAGTTGGATGAACAGGCAGCCCTTCTTATTTTTGCCTCTCTGCAGGAGTTGGCTCAGACCGTTACCTCCAGCAGCCACTAGAAATCTACCCGAAAAGTGTTCGTAGTGGCGGGTTCAGCCGCTTTGGGGACGAATGAAGGCGGTAATAAGACTTTTCGTGTCCACTTATCTCTGTCTCTCTTCTCGCCCTCTCTCTCACTGCG
>CAZGKH010000275.1:0-5798 GCA_964525665.1 uncultured Anaerolineae bacterium
AAAAGCGCCTCGCAATGACACAGCCGGGGTTTGTTTCTTAGTAGGCACGGTTTTTGTGCCGAAGCGATCTCCGGCTCGCGATGTAGGGTATTGCTTCGCCCCCTACGGTCACTCGCAATGACGGACGCAATTCAGTTTGACAATCCCCCTCCCCTGTGGTAAGATAACGCGGCGCGGCGGGCAGCGAGACAAGTGTAAGCAAAGCATCATGTCCTTGACAAACATGATGCCAACAATAAAAACATTTTAAGGAGGAACCAATGATAGTAGACGTCAAGTCGCCTGTACCTAGCGACATCGAGATCGCTCAGGCGGCCAAGATGAGGCCAGTCCGAGAGGTTGCCGCGGAGATAGGTCTCACCGAGGATGACATGGACCTGTACGGCAAGTACAAGGCCAAGGTCCACTTGAATGTACTGGAGAAGTTCAAGGATCGGCCCAATGCCAAGTACATTGACGTGACAGCCATCACGCCTACCCCGCTGGGCGAGGGGAAGACCGTCACCACCATCGGCGTTAGCCAGGGGCTGGCCTACATCGGCAAGAAGGTCTTCACCTGCATCCGTCAGCCTTCCCAAGGGCCGACCTTTGGCATCAAGGGGGGCGCGGCCGGCGGCGGCTATTCCCAGGTCGTATCAATGGAGGACTTCAACCTGCACCTGACGGGCGACATCCACGCCGTCGGTGCGGCCCACAATCTGTTGGCGGCGGCCATTGACAACCGGCTGGCCAAGGAAGCCCGCTGGAGCACTAGTTACCTGGCCAAGGCCCTTTGCCCGGATGACGAGTACACGCCCAGTATGCGCAAGCGGCTGGAGAAGCTGGGCATCCAGTCGGAAAAACCCTCTGATTTGAGCGACGAGGACAAGGAGCGCATGTTCCGCCTGAACATTGATCCCTACTCTGTCCAGTGGCGGCGGGTGGTGGACGTATCTGATGCCGCGCTGCGTAACATCATCATCGGCCTGGGGGCCAAAAACGACGGCCCCACGCGGCAGGCGGGGTACGACATCACCGTGGCCTCCGAGATCATGGCCGCGCTGGCTCTGTGCAGCAGCCTGGCCGACCTGCGCGAGCGCATGGGTCGCATCATCATCGGCACCAACAATCCAGGGGCGTTGCGGGCGAAACGGCCGGTAGAGCCGATCACGGCCGAAGATCTGAACGTGGCTGGCGCGATGACCGTGCTGCTCAAAGAGGCCATCATGCCCAACCTGATGCAAACCCTGATGGGTAGCCCGGCCTTTGTCCACTGTGGCCCCTTCGCCAACATCGCCCAGGGCAACAGCTCTATCATGGCCGACAGGATCGCCCTCAAGCTGGTGGGGCCGGATGGCTATGTGGTCACCGAGTCCGGCTTCGGGGCGGACTGCGGCATGGAGAAGTTCTTCAACATCAAATGCCGCGTCTCCGGGCTGGTGCCTAACTGCGTGGTTATCGTTGCTTCCGTCCGCGCCCTCAAGATGCACGGCGGTGGCCCCAAGGTCGTCGCCGGCAAGCCCCTGGACAAGGCCTACATGCAGGAAAACCTGGAACTGCTGCAAAAGGGCCTGTCCAACCTGACCCAGCACGTCGAGAACGCCCGCAAGTTTGGCGTCCCGGTAGTCGTGGCGGTCAACAGATTCACCAACGACACCGCCGCCGAGATCGAAATGGTCAAAAAAGCGGCCCTGGAAGCGGGTGCCGAGGCCGTAGCCATGAGTAACGTCTGGGCCAAAGGTGGCGAGGGCGGCGCAGAACTGGCCGAGGCAGTGGTCAAGGCTTGCGAGAAGCCGACCAACTTCAAGTTCCTCTACTCTGACGAGATGCCCATCAAGGAAAAGATCGAAACCGTCGTCCGCGAGATCTATCGCGCCGACGGGGTGGACTACACGCCTGAAGCGGAGGCTAAGATCAAGCTCTTCACCGATATGGGATTGAGCCATTTGCCGCTCTGCATGGCCAAGACCCACCTCTCGTTCACTCACGATCCGGCCATCAAGGGCACGCCGCGTGGCTGGCGGATGCCCATCACCGATGTGCGGGCCAGCGTGGGCGCGGGATTCCTGTTCCCTCTGTGCGGCACCATGCGCACCATGCCCGGCCTGCCCACCAGGCCAGTGTTCACGGACATTGACATTGATGTGGAGACGGGCAAGGTACTGGGGTTGTCGTAGAAGAGTTCTGCGTTTTGAGTTTCGGGTTTCGAGTTTGCTCAACCCAAAACTCCGAAACCCGAAACCCTGTCCTGAGCTGGCCGAAGGATCGAAACTGATGGAGGAGGTAACAACACTATGGAGAAAGTGGCACTTGAAGTGCCTACTCTCTGGGCTGATCATCACGTACTCAAGGTGCGGGGTGTGTTGAACCGGCTGAAGGGTGTGGAAGATGTGTATGCAAGTTCGGCCTGGAAGCAGGTCTTGGTCACTTATGACGAGGCCGAAATAGATCAGGTAGCCGTAGAGAAGGCACTGGCTGAGGCTGGCTATCCGGTGGGTGAAGGGGAGGTTCCGGTGTTAGCTCTACCCACCGAAAACCGTAAGGATCCGCGGTGGCAAGAGGCGGGTATGCGGATGACTGAGACTAACCAGGCTGACCTCGAGATGTCGGGAGAGTTCCGAAGATACTAATAGATGAACGGAGAAATGGAGACAAGTGTGAGATGGCGAGAGAAAAAGAGAAACCTGTTCAGAGTATAGATCCTGCCGCCTGCGAGATGCTGGAGATTGCGGACGCCTGTGGCGCTTCGACGGTCTTCAGCCGTGTGGTGGAGGTTAAGCCTTGCCCTATCGGGCTAGATGGTAGATGTTGCAAGATTTGCAGTATGGGGCCGTGCCGTTTTGTTGGCAAGACGACGCGCGGTGTGTGCGGGGCCACGTTGGGCACGATCGCGGCGCGCAACTTTGCTCGCCAGGTGGCTGGCGGCACTTCGGCTCATTCTGACCACGGGCGCGACCTGGCCTTCACCCTAGTGGCTATAGCTGAGGGAGAGGTGCAGGGGTACCAAGTGCGCGATGAGGCCAAGCTGTACGAGGTAGCTGGCTACATGGGGATTCCCACTGTGGGCCGATCAGTCAACGAGATCGCGCTGGATGTGGGACAGAAGGCGCTAGACCAGTTCGGTCAGCAGCGTGGCGAGGTCATCTACGTCTCGCGGGCCACCGAGAAACGGCAGCAGCGCTGGCGCGATCTGGGGATCAGCCCTCGTGGCGTGGATCGAGAGGTCGTGGAGACTATGCACCGCACCCACGAGGGAGTAGACCTGGAAGCTGAGCATATCCTTGATCAGGCGCTGCGCACCTCTATAGCGGATGGCTGGGGTGGATCAATGTTGGCGACTGATCTCAGTGACATCATATTCGGCACCCCCAACCCGTTGCAGTCAATGGCCAACCTGGGCGTGCTCAAGGATGATGAGGTTAATATCCTGGTACATGGCCACGAGCCAACCCTATCGGATATGATCGTGGTAGCGGCCCAAGACCCGGAAATGATCGAGTACGCCAAGAGCAAGGGGTCCAAGGGGATCAACCTGGCGGGCATCTGCTGTACTTCTAACGAAATCCTGATGCGCCGCGGTATCCCCCCGGCTGGCAACTTTTTGCACCAGGAGCTGGCTATCCTCACTGGCGCAGTCGAGGCGATGATCGTGGACGTGCAGTGCATCATGCAAGCCCTGGGGGAGCTGACCCAGGACTTCCACACCGAGTTGATCACCACTTCGCGCAAGGCCAAGATTCCCGGCGCAGTGCATATGGAGTTCGATGAGCACCGCGCGCTGGATGCGGCCAAGGAAATCGTGCGCCGGGCCATTGATAACTATCCCAACCGAGGGAAGACCCACATACCCGAATTCAAGACGGGCGTCGTGGCTGGCTTCTCCCACGAATACCTCAACTACATGCAGGGTGGCCTGGCCCGCGGCTCCTTCCGCCCACTGAACGATGCCATCGTAGCCGGGCGTATTCGTGGCGCGGTGGGCGTGGTGGGCTGCAACAACGCTCGCGTCCCTCAGGACGAGGGCATCGTCAACATCATCCGCGAGATGATCGCCAACGACGTGCTGGTGGTGGTGACTGGTTGCGCAGCTCACGCCTCTGGCAAGCATGGCTATCTCGCGCCGGAGATGATGGAGAACGCGGGCGCCGGGTTGCGCGAGGTCTGCGAGGCCATCGGCATCCCGCCGGTGATGCACCTGGGCTCCTGCGTGGACAACACCCGCATCCTCACGGTGCTGACCCAAATGGCGACCGAGGGAGGGCTGGGGGATGATATAGATGACCTGCCAGCGGTGGGCATCTGTCCGGAGTGGATGTGCGAGAAGGCCCTCGCCATTGGCACCTACTGTGTGGCCAGTGGCGCCTACGTGCTGTTCGGCGTCGGGTCGCCGGTGGGGGCCAGCGAGGAGGTCACTCACATCATCAGCGAGGTATGGGAAGAGAAGGTGGGGGGCAAGCTAGAGTTTGAGCCAGATTGGCGCGAAATCGTGCGCCTCTCACTGGAACACATTGACAAGAAACGGGCCGCACTGGGATTGGCCGAGTACGATCCTTCCAGGTGGGGCAAGAGTGGTGACTGGCGCATGCTGGAACTGCTGCAGCTCCCGTTGGTAGAGCGGATCGAGGCAGTCTACGGCCTGCCGGTAGAGATAGAGGTAGGAGGTTAGGGAACATGTCTAGATATATCGCAACCCGGGCAATCCGGGGCGCCAACGGTCTTGTAGCTGAGGCGGATGCGCTGCTTCAGAAGGCCATCGCCGAGAAAGGGGCCGATACCCCTGTGGCGTTCCCCAACACCGCCTACTTCCTGCCGGTAACGTTAGGAATGTTGGGGCGTGAAGTCAACACGCTGGGCGAGTTGGTGCCCGTGCTAGACCATGCCAAAGGGCTTCTTCACCCGGTGCCAGCTAAGAACCTGTGGGTGCCCTACCTGGGGGAGACGCTGGATAGCGGCATGGCGACCCTGTTGGCCGCGGAGACCATCGAAGGAGTTCGCTTCGTCTACGGGGAGCAGCCGGAGCGCTTCCCCGGACTCCAACTGGCTGGGGGTACCGCCTACCCGGATTTTCAGGGTGACGGTCACCTCAATGGCCCCATTGACGATATCCAGTTGCGCTCGTGGGGCATCCAGTTGGTTGATGGCCGCATGCCGGGCTTCGCCGCCATCATCGGCGCGGCCCGCACCAACGAGGCCGCCGTCAACATCGTGCGGGAGCTCCAGCAGCGCAACATTCTCATTTTCCTCTCGGGCAACGTCAATGGGCGGAGCATCATCCATCAGCTTGCGGAGGAAGGGGTGGAGATGGGCTACGATACCTACATCGTCCCCTTCGGCACTGACACCATCTCTGCCATCTATGCCCTGGGCTTCGCCACTCGTTCGGCGCTGACCTTCGGAGGCATGAAGGGCGGCCAGTCACGTGGGATCTTGCTCTACAACAAGTATCGCGTCTTTGCCTTCGCCCTGGCACTGGGCGAGGTGGATGATCTGAAGTACGCGGCTGCCGCGGGCGCCATCAACTACGGCTTCCCCGTGATCGCCGACACCGTCATTCCTGAGATACTGCCCACTGGCGTAACTCAGTACGAACACGTCATCTCCATGCCCTTCGACGAAATCGAGGGGGAGACGGATGCCGAGAAAGCCAAGCGGCTGGTGCAGCGCTGCATCGAGGTGCGCGGCGTTAAGGTGAAGATCACCGAGGTGCCCATCCCCGTGCCTTACGGCAGTGCCTTCGAAGGAGAGAGAGTGCGTCGAGCCGACATGAGGATTGAGTTCGGCGGCAAGTACTCCCGCGCCTTCGAGTACCTGAAGATGTG
>CAZGKH010000276.1:0-5752 GCA_964525665.1 uncultured Anaerolineae bacterium
CTGTCATTGATGGCTTCGTGAAGTTCGAGCACGGGCGGGGTGGCAGGAAGGTCATTAGCGTCTATCCGGAGATTTCATGAAGAGAGGGTAACAACAGATGAAGAAAGGTATTCACCCTAAGTATTATCCTGAGGCCAAGGTGGTGTGCAGTTGTGGCAATACTTTCACTGTCGGCTCAACCAAGGAGATGATTCGCACGGACGTCTGCTCGGCCTGTCATCCCTTTTTCACTGGCGAGCAGCGCTTGGTGGACACGGCTGGTCAGGTGGAGCGGTTCATCAGGCGACTGGAGAGGAGCGAGGAGCTTAGAGCCGAGGAGGGGGGGCGTCTGGAGGCTGGGGAGGTCGAAGAGAAGGTAGAGCATGAGACCGCCGAGTCGGCGGAGTGAACTGCTCTTAGCTCTGAACTGGAAGTTGGAGGTTAGAAGTTGGAAGTTGGATGGTAAGCAGTGATCAATGACTGTTCTCTAACCTCCAACTTCTAATTTCCAATTAGTTGATAGGCTAGGGCAGGTCTCCGTATCTGCCCTTTCGCTTTCCGGAGGAGGTAACGGTGTACCAAAGGCAGGACCACGGCTGGATTGAAGTGATCTGCGGCAGCATGTTCAGCGGCAAGACGGAGGAACTGATCCGTCGAGTCAGGCGCGCCCAGATAGCCAGGCAAAAGGTGCAGGTGTTCAAGCCCCGTCTGGACGATCGCTATCAGGTCAAGAAAGTAGCCTCTCACACTGGCATGCACCTGGACGCCATCGTCGTGGGAGGAGCCAGGGATATTCCCGAGTTGGTGCACCCCGACACAGATGTGGTCGTCATTGACGAGGGGCAGTTCTTCGACTGGACTATAGCCGACGTTTGCAGCCACCTGGCCGATAGCGGCCGGCGGGTGATCATCGCGGGGTTGGATATGGATTTCCGCGGCGAGCCTTTCGGCCCCATGCCTCTGCTGATGGCCCAGGCTGAGAAGATGGATAAGCTGCAGGCCATCTGCGTTGTCTGTGGGGCGCCGGCCAGTCGCTCCCAACGCTTGATCAATGGCCGGCCTGCGTTCTACGATGATCCGATAATAATGGTGGGCGCCGACGAGGTCTACGAAGCTCGTTGCCGCCATTGCCACCAAGTACCCAGGAAAGGGCCCACGGACTAGATTGGGAGGAGTTCAGAATGTTGCTGGATGATGTAAGTGAGATCCTAATCACCGAGGAGGAACTGCAAGCCAGAATTGCTGAGTTAGGTAGAGCCATCTCGGCAGACTACCAGGATAAGAACGTTCTGGCAATCTGTATCCTCAGGGGAGCGGTCATTTTCTTGTCGGACCTCATCAGGCGGATCACTGTACCCCATGAGATAGACTTCATGGCCGTATCCAGCTACGGGGGCGGTCGTACTGAGTCCAGTGGCGTGGTTCGCATCCTCATGGATCTTAGAGTGAACATCAGAGAGCGCCATGTGCTTATCGTGGAGGACATCGTTGATACCGGCTTGACTCTGACCTACATCATCAACAACCTCAAGACGCGCCAACCTGTCAGCCTGCGCACCTGCGCCCTGTTGAATAAGCAAGCGCGTCGCCAGGTGGATGTCTCCGTGGACTACCTCGGCTTTGATATTCCCGACAAGTTCGTGATCGGCTATGGCCTGGACTACGATGAGAAATACCGCAATCTCCCCTTCGTCGGCGTGTTGAAGCCGGAGCTTTATAGCGAGTAACGAGACAATGAGGCAATGAGTAACGAGGCGACGAGGCAATGAGGAAGTATAGAAACGCCGACTCCGTGGGCTTAATGGTCCCGGGAGTCGGCGTTTGGTCTTCTAGACCGTCTGTCGGTCGCTAGTCTATCTCTTTTCGACGATTTTGTGTGGCCCTACAGCCAGCAGCACAAAAAACTCGCCATTGATCTCAAAAAGCACTCTGTAACTCATCGTCACACTGAGCTCCCATAGTCCCTTTACCCCCCGGATTTTGTGAGTCCGCAGAGAAGGGTGTTTGGGGTCTCTCAGCAGAAAGCTGAGCTTCTCGTCCACCCTCCGCCGAATGTTCTTGGGCAGTGTACGGTAGTCTTTCTTGAAGCGGTCAGTACGTCGTATCTTCATGGCCTTGACAGTTTTGGCTCCTTTAGACCGGGAAAGGCGAGGGGCTTAGCTCTTTAGCTCCCGAAGCAGGTCTTCGATGTCTTCGAACTCTTCGAATCTTCCATGTGCCAGATCCTCTTTTGCCTCGTGGTAGCGTTCTTGCCACTCCTCGGTCCAGAACCACGACTGGTCTTCCATGTCCCTGCTGCGCCATTGCAAGTAACCTATGAAGTCGAGCACTTCCACTACCTGGTCTTCGGACAACTCATCCAAGGTTCTGACGACGATATCCCTACTAACTACTGCCATTTATATCACCTCCCGTAATGATGAGGTTCTCAACGCCGCTTTCAGGGTTACGCCTATAGCTATTTTAACACTTATTCATTCCTTCGTCAAATGAGGGGGCTTTTGATTCCCTGCTCTTGTCAGGGGAATACCCGGCGCGTCCACTGGAGGGGGTCTACGTAGACGCCGCCGACCCTGATCTCCCAGTGCAGATGGGATCCGGTGGACAGGCCCGTGCTTCCGACTTTTCCGATGGGGTCGCCCCGCTCTACTTCCTGCCCTGCTTCGACCATGATTTCCGAGAGGTGGTAGTAGCTGCTGTGGACGCCCAGGCCGTGGTCAATGATCACCGCCTGGCCTCGCACAGTCAACTCCTCGGCCAGGGCTACGCGGCCGCGCCCGACGGCCAGCACCGGCGTGCCTGTCTCGGCTCCGTAGTCTATGCCCCCGTGATAGCTGGTCGGCGGGCCGCCGCCGTAGGAACGCCGCGTCCCAAAAGCTGAGGTAACTCGCACGGGACCTTGGAGCGGGATTCGAAATAGCCCTTCCCACAGTTGTTGCCGACTGAATGTCTCAAAAACCTGGCTCAGGCGCTCGTTCTCGGCTCTGATCAGGGCCGGATCGAGCAGCTTGCCTTTCTCCGGCGAGAGGACTATCTGCTCCGTGATGAAGTCGCCGGCCACTATTTGCACAAGCTTGCTCGCCCTGGTCGTTTGGCCTGCGTCGTCGGTAGCGGTGAGTTCCAAGAAGTATGGGCCGATCTGGGCGGCGGCCCCGATGCCCACCAGCGCCCAGTGTTGGCTGCCTTCTCCCACCAAGGTCAGAGGTCTGTTATTGAAGGAGCCAGCCAGGTTCACAGGCTCGGTGGTTTGCACTTTGATGGCCAGAGTTTGCCCCTGGATCACCGGCTGGGGCTTCAACTCCACGGCGAGGAAAGGCGAGGGCAGGGGCGCGCTCGGAGCGGAGCCGGGGATGGCCAGCCGCTGCCCCACGAGAATCAGCGAGGGATCGGCGAGCCCATTGGCCGCGACGATGGCCGAGATGGTCGTCCCATAACGCGAAGCTACTCGAGTCAGCGTCTCCCCTGACTGCACGATGTGGATTTGAGTTGACGGCGGTGGTGGGGAGTCAGCGGCGCTGGGGATGAGCAGCCGCTGGCTTACATAAATGAGGTTGGGGTTGACGATGCCGTTGAGCTCTGCTACGGCCCGCACCGTGGTGTTGTAGCGTCGGGCGATGAGGGATAGGGTATCGCCGCGCTGGACGATATAGGTAGTGGGTGAGGCGGCTTGAACGGGGGGCGCACACAGCGCCACTTGAGCAGCTATCAGTATCGCCGCCAAGAGCCTGGCCCAATTGCTCAGAGTAACCCTTGCGAAGGTTTGGAAGCAACTTTCAAGCTGAAAGCGCCTTCGTGGACCGAAAGCTGCTCCATTGAAAGGTCTATGTGTAACCTTCGCAAGGGTAATGAAATGTCTCATTCCTGGGTGAGATAGGTCAAGGTGCTATCGTAAGCCGGATCAGGGCTGATTTCGTTCATGGTCTTTCTCATAGCCTGCTCCAGGGTCAGTTTCTCTGTAGTGAGGCCGCGCAGCAGGTGTAAGAGTGCCTGGTCGTTGTAGGACAGGTCTACCCACTCGTTCCAGCCGACTACAGCCGAGGCTCCTCGTTCGATGAACGCCTGTGCCAAATCGGGCGTGCCCAGGCTCTGGCATCCCCCGATGATCACCAACGTATCATCGAAACGGCCTTTCATGTCTCGCCTGACGAATCCTGAGAGGATGGCGAAATAGAGGGGAGAGTCCTCATCGTAGAGGGTTTTGGCGCGCCCAATGCGGTTTGTCAGTTGTTCCTTGACGTATTTGCTCTTGTCGTAGACCTCCGAAGTGAACAGGAACACAGGCCCGCCCGGAGTGTTTTCGTTGAGAATATTGGTAGAGTGAGACCGAATAAGGATCAGGTCATAGCCTTTCTCTGGCAGAGTCCTGTAGAACTCAATCGTAACCTCTTCCCCTTCGTAAACATCGGTGTTGAACCCGGCCTCGTCCAAATAAGCCAGCGCCTGCTCGGTGAACTCAGGGTTTGGATTCGTCAAGGCTATCTGATCCACCAGGGCCGCTTTTCTTTCTTCAGGCTGAGCAGTTGGGGTATGGGTGGCCTGCGGTGGAGAGGAGCAGGCAGTACTGAAGATGAGCACGAGAAGAGTCAGGAATATGGCTACTGTCCCTATCCTGGTCTTGGCTTCGCGGTGTTTTTGTATCTGAGTGCTTCCCATCTAATTCACCTCGCTAACAATAATATCCTTCGCCCCGGCCAATCGCAGCATCATGTCCACTCGGCTGCGTGTTTCCTGAGTGACCAGGGCGATGATGTTGCCTCCACGACCAGCGCCGGAGAGCTTAGCTCCCTGGGCGCCGCCCTCGCGAGCAGCCTCCACCAGCCCATCCAGCTCCGGCGAGGAGACGCCGATGAGCTGGAGCAAGCGGTGATTTTCGTTCATGAGTCGCCCCGCTGCTTCGATCTCGCCTCGTTCGATGGCATGCCGTCCCATCTCGGCGATGGTCCCGATCTCGTCGAAGATATCCTCGTACCTTTCCCGCTCCCTTTCCCAGCCCCGACGCACGTGGCTCACGGCTATCTTAGTGGGACTGGCTATCCCCGTGTCGGCGATGGCCAGCAGAAAGGGCCTCTTCACCGAGAAGGTCTTCATACTCTGGCCCCTTACGAAATACACTGGTTTCTCGAAGGCGATGACGGTGTTGTCAATGCCGCTGGGCGTGCCGTGGTGGATCCTCTCCGTTTCGTATACCAGGCTGGAGACGGCCTGGGGGCTTAGCGGATACGCCAAATTCCCGAAGTGCTTGCTGAGGGCGCGGACGATGGCTGTAGACACCGCCGCCCCGCTGCCCAACCCTCGCGCGATGGGGATGGTGGAACTGACGGCGACGGTCAGGTCATGTTTCGTGCCAACCCCGATGTGCTCCAGGGTATTGACCACGATGGCTCGCAAGGCATCGTCGGGTGGGGCCTGTGCAAGGGAGTAGCTTCGCTCCAGGTCTTCGGCAACAATAGTGATGCCCTGTCCCTCAGGGGCCATCTCGACTGTAGCCTTGGCCCTCACCTGAGTTACAGGCACAGCGATGGCGGGCTGGCCGTAGACTACCGCGTGCTCGCCGAAAAGGATGACCTTCCCCGAGGCGTAGGCAACCGTCATCTGATGAACAATCCGTTCCTTTCTCAATCCGCTGTAGTGACTCGCTAGAAGAAATACAGGATTGCTATCACAGCCAGCGCCCAAAGTCCGAGATCAATGATGAGGGGGCGGTCGCTCAGGAAAATCTCTTCGGGAGAGCCACCCTGGCTCTTGACGTGGATCAGGTAGAGGTAGCGGAAAA
>CAZGKH010000277.1:0-5749 GCA_964525665.1 uncultured Anaerolineae bacterium
TAGTAGCTGTGATAGCGGATGTGCGGATCCCCGCCCTCGTCCAGGGCCAAGGAGGTGTACCAGCCGACCTGTCCCTCGCTATCCGCGGTCTCAATGTGCCAGCCGGAGGCGTCCTGGTAAGCATACTTCAGGTTGGGGTTGATCCTGTTGGTATAGTCGAAGTAGCTGATGTGCGGATACCCCTCCTCATCCAAAGCCAGAGAGGTGTATTTGCCGACATCCCCCTCGCTGTCCACGGTCTCAATGTGCCAGCCAGGAGCGTCCTGGTCAGTCACGGCGGAGGTTGCCTGGAGGGCCAATGGGGTCAGCAGTAGGGCCAGTACGCTGAACAACAGCAGCGTTTTGCTTTTGGTGTGAATCATGTGACTTCGCCCCTTTCTTCAGAGGCCAATGCTCATCACCAAACCGTGAATTCCCCTCGCGCCAGGCGGGCGGTGAAGTCGTAGATGTTGGCCAGCTCGTTTTCGATCACAGCCTCCACGTCGCCGCGGAGGGGCTCTAGCTCCAGGCCGGGCTCTAGGATGAGCTGGGCTGAGGCGATCAAGGGCTGGTCAATGGGGTGACCGATCTGGCTGCACAGCCAGATATAGACTTCGCGGATACCGGGCACGGTGGTGTAGACCTGCGCGGCGATTCCATGAGACAGCAGGCTATAGATCTTGCCTACGTGGCTGACAGGGTTTTTCCCCGCTGCGGCCTCGGTGCTCATAGGTCGGTTGAGGGCGATCACTCCGTTGACCTTGTTGCCGCGCCCCACCTGGCCGCAATCGCCTCCCTCAGCCGAGGTGCCCAGCACGGTCAGGTACATCCCGCCCTCACCTCGACTTGGCTCGTCAAGGGTGTTGATGTGTACAACCACTTCTTCGATGGTGTGCCGCTGCCGGGCTACGAATTCCTCTAGATCAGCCTGAATGGCCGCCTTGTGTTCGTAGTAGGCGTCTTCGCTAGCGATGAAGCGGTCAACGAAGGCTATGGCTATGGTCAGCACCAATTCGTGACCGTGCCGGTAGCCCATCACTTTGATGTCTTCGCCTACCTCTGGGTAAGTGGCCTTGAAGGCAGTGGAGTTCAGGTAGCGCTCGGTGGCCAGCACCAGCTTCTCCGTATCCGTCAGGGGCGCATAGCCCACTCCCGCCGAGGTGTCGTTGGCCCCGATGACCTCCCGCTCGAAGATGTCGGTCAGCTCCGGCGAGCCGGGCTTGATCTCGTTCTGGAAGACGATGTGCTTGTCTACGTCTACGAAACGCAGGTTGGAGCGCAGCCAGGCCTTGGCCGTGGCCTCAGCGATGTCGCTCACCGGTACGGTCTTCCCCTGCAATTCGTAGATGGCGCGATCGCCGAACACCAGGCGCATGGGCTCATCGACGGTGCCGCCTCCCAGGCGAGGCGTAGTCCGGCCGGCCACCAGGAGCCCTTTGTCAATGTTGTGGTGCAGGATGCGGCCGAAGGTGTCCAGATACGCTCGGCAGAGCTCCACCGAGATCGCCTCCATGATGGCGTCGCAGATGGAGTCGGGGTGGCCGACACCTTTCCTCTCCACCAGCTCCACCTGCTGCTCACCGACGGGGATTCGGCTCAGGCTTTCCAGAATAATGTTCCTCATTTGATCCTCCTTAATGTGTGTTTGTGATTTGCTGATCTGAGATTTGCTGATTTGCTATTTGTTCATTCGCTACTTGCGATTGCCCACGACCTCGATGTATGGGCAATGTTTGCGGAAGCCTAGTTTCTCGTATACTCCGATGGCTTCGGCGTTCTCGCGATTTACGTTGAGCACGACGTTGAGGTCCCGAACCAGAAGTTCCTGCACCACCTGGCTGGTGCAGGCTGTGCCGTAGCCTCGGCGCCGATGGTTGGGGTGGGTGAAGATGTTGCCCACTCCCGCTACGCCGAAGGTTGGCGAGACCAGGTGGGTGCCCGCCGCGGAGACCAACTGCCCGCCGACCTCGACGCCATAATATACGCCATCGCGCAGTTGATAGGGAGCGAAGGCATCCCCGCCACCCAGCCGGTAAAGCTGACGCAGGGCGTCCAGATGGGATATGTCGAGCTTGATGGTCGGGCCAGGGACAGGCTGGAAGTCCGCTGAGGTTAGAGCCATGCGAAACATCTTCTCGATCTCGTCCAGGGCATAGGACGCCTCCACCACCGGCAGGTGCTCCGCCCGACAGGTGAAGTAGGCCCGCCTGGGCCGCAAGGCAGAGTCCAGAATAGTGGCCACGCCATCGCCATCTCCCATGGTGAAGAGGGCGGGAGGCTGGAGGCCGGTGAAGAACAGAGCCAGAGCTATCATCTCGCCGTCGTTCTCGGCCCCAAACCATTGGCACTGGGCAAAGAGGCTCGGCTCCAGGTCACCGATGGCATAGGCGGCGTAGATGCGATCCTGCTGTAGGAAGGCCAGGATTTGCTTTTTGTCGGTGAGGGACGTAACTTGCCACACGGCCAGTTCTCCCGTCTAGCCCAAGAATCGGTCTCTGAGAATCGTAAAAAGGGCCTTCAATCCATCTTTGGCTCTGATCTTCTTCCCCTCCTCAAAGGACCTTGGTTCGTAAGAAACGGGTACCTCAACGATCTGGTAGCCATTCTTGAGAAGCTTGTCCGTCAGCTCGAAATCCAGGTCGAAACCTGCGCAATTGAGTTTCAACTCCTTGAGCACGCTCGTTCTCACCATTTTACAGGCCGTGGCTGTGTCGGTCAGGTTAGCTCTAAACAACAGGTTGATCAAAAACGTTAGGAAACCCACACCCCAATAATAGTGGGTATAGATTGCCTTTGGCCCGCCCAGCACTCGCGATCCGTAGACGGCGTCCAAGTCCCTCTTCAGGGCCAGGTCAACGAGCTTATGCCAGTCCTGAGGATCGTACTCCAAATCGGCGTCCTGGATTATGGCATAGTCGCCTGTGCAATGGGGAATAGCCGTCCTGATCGAAGTACCTTTGCCATAGTTCTCTGGCTGGAAGATGATGCGGATGTCGTCATCGTCTATCTGCTGGAGCAGTTCCCGAGTCCCGTCGGTGGAGCAGTTATCTACGATGATGATCTCTTTCTCGATCTCCACTGCCTGCACCCTTTCCAGGGCGGTCAGGATGGTGTCCCTCTCGTTGTAGGCAGGCATGATGACGGACAGCTTCATGGTGCTTCCTTGTCAGCGGCAGCCCTCATCCCCCTACCCCCCTTCTCCCAACCCTGGGAGAAGGGGGAGCCGCACTCCCCTCCCCTAGGGTTGGGGGAGGGGCTGGGGGTGGGAGTAAAAAACTCCTCGAACTTGTCTAGCACATAGTTGATCCGCGCATCGTCCAGCCCCGGATAAACTCCAATGAAGAAGGAGTTTCGCATCACCAAATCGGAGTTCTCTAGCTTACCTACCAGCCTGCACTCCATGTCTCGATAACCGGGTTGCTTGAGGATGTTGCCCGCAAAGAGTAGCCGGGTCTCGATGCGAGCATCCTCCAGCCAGCGCACCAACTCTTGGCGGCCAAATGGAGCCTCAGGCCTTACGGTGATGGGAAAGGCGAACCAGGACACATCGGCCCGCTCGCTCCAGTGGGGAAGGAGCAGATAATCTTCGTACTGCTTCAATCCTTCGAAGAGCCTCTGGAAGTTGTGTTTCCGCCTTTCTATGAAGCCCGGCAGCTTCTTCAGTTGGACGGTTCCCAGCGCCGCTTGAATGTCGGTGGGCCTGAAGTTGTAACCGATGTTGGTATAGAGATACTTGTGGTCGTAGGTGTCGGGCAAGCCGGGTATTCTCCACTCGAAGCGCCGTCTGCAAGCGCCGTTAGGATCTGTGGTGCTGTACTCACACCAGCAGGCGCGGCCCCAGTCTCGGATGGAGCGGGCGATCTTGGCCAGTTTCTTGTCGTTGGTCACGACGGCGCCGCCTTCCCCTGTGGTGATGTGGTGGGCTGGGTAAAAGCTCAACGCGCCCAGGTGGCCAAAGGCGCCCACGTGCTTGCCATCGAAGCGGGAGCCCAGGGCGTCGCAGGCGTCCTCGATCACGAAGAGTCCCCATTCCCCGGCCAACCTCATGATCTCATCCATCTCACAGGGGTTGCCCAGGGTGTGGGGCACGAAGATGGCCTTAGTTCTGTCGGAGATAGTCTCCTCTAAAGTGGAGGCATCGAGGTTGTAGGTACCCAGCTCGCAATCCACGAAAACGGGGATCAGGCCGTTTTGAATCAACGGGGCAACGGTGGTGGGGAAAGTGACGGCAGGGGTTATAACCTCGTCGCCTGGTTCCAAATGGCCCTTCAACTCCTGGGAACAGAGCGTCGCCACGGCCAGCAGGTTGGCCGACGAGCCAGAGTTCACAAACACAACCTCTGAGACGCCCAGGAGCCTACCGATCTCCTCCTCGAATTCCTTGGCGTAGCGCCCCATGGTCAGCCAGAACTCCAGCACAGAATCCACCATGGCGATCATCTCTTGCTCATCATAAATTCGCCCCGCGTAGTTGATTTTGGTCTGACCGGGGATGAAGGGTTGCTCCCCGTGCTCCAGGTTGTAGAATTCTGTGATCTTCTCGAAGATCTCGCGCTTGAGGGAATCGGCATCACTCATCGAAAGCCCCCGCTTTGGATTTTGAGCAAGGATGGGACACAGATCAACACGGATTTTCACAGTTTTTTTCCTTTTCATCTGTGTTCATCTGTGTTCATCTGTGTAAATCTGCGTCCTAAATTCATTTGAACTTTGAACTTCTTGGTATACCAGGCGATAGTCTTTCTCAGTCCATCTTCCAGGCTCACCTGCGATTGCCAGCCCAGCAACTCCCTGGCTTTGCTGCTGTCGGAGCAGAGTCGCCATATTTCCCTGGGACGATAGGGCAATGCTCCGATCAGGGGCTTCACCGGATTGCCCATCAACTCCAGCACCTCCAGCACCACATCTTTGATAGGACGTTCTTCCCCCGTGCCCAGATTGATGGTCTGGCCGATAGCTTCTTCTGAGAGGGAAGCCCTGATGTAGCCCTCAACCACATCGTCAACGTAGGTGAAGTCGCGGGTCTGCTCTCCGCCGGTCATTGCAAAGTCTTCCTCTCGTAGGGCAGAGATGATCAACTGGGGGATGAGGGCTCGTTCACCCTGGCGCGGGCCGTACACAGTGAAAGGCCGCACGGTGACGACGGGGTAGCCGCGTGTTCTGTGATACATGCTGCAAAAGAGCCAGGCCGCCGACTTGGAGGCGGCATAGGTGCTGATGGGGTCAACCATCTGATCCTCGCGCATGGGCGGCGTATTGTGCCCGTACTCATAGCAGGTGCCGGTGTTGATGAAGCAATCGCACTCTGTCTCTTTGAGCGCCTCCAAGAGGTTCAGCGTCCCCATCACGTTGACCTGCACAGCCAGCATCGGAGCCACGCCGGGATCGGTAACGCCCACTGCGGCCAGGTGGTAGATTTTGGACGGCTGACACTCTCGGACTAACTGCCGCACTGTCTGGCCGTCGCGCAGATCAACTTCACGGACGCGCACCTCGTCCAGGATGCTTGCGACGTTGGCTCTGCTGGCTCCAGGCTCGACGGCCAGTGTCACCTCAGCCCCCTCGGCCGCCAACCGCTCGGCCAGGTGCGAGCCGATGAAGCCGGTAGCGCCGGTGATTAGAACGCGCATGATCCACCCCCTCCCAGCCTCCCCCTACGAGGGGGAGGGGCAAGGTGCTCCCCTCCCTATCAGGGAGGGGGTGGGGGAGGGGAGGCTTTCCATTGAAGCATCACCCCCTCCCTGCGACCGCTCCGTCACGCGCCATGACC
>CAZGKH010000278.1:0-5732 GCA_964525665.1 uncultured Anaerolineae bacterium
CCACTCAGATCGTCGAGGTGCGGCGCTTGATCCGACGGCTGGCTAGCCACAGCACGGTGCTCCTCTCCACCCACATCCTGTCCGAGGTAGAAGCGACCTGCAGCCGGGTGATAATTCTGCTGAACGGCGAGGTCAAGGCCGACGCCCGCCTGGCAGACTTGGCGGCCACGACCGACGCCGTTCTGGTGCTGGCTAAGAGCCCGCCCAACGCCACCCATGACCTGAAGTCCCTCACTGGGGTCCAGAATGTCGAGACTTCTCCCACGCCCGACGGGCAGGAGTACCGGGTTCGGGGCACCGAAGGGGTAGACCTTCGCTCGGCCATCTATGAGTTGGCCCAGAAGAAAAACTGGCCACTGCGAGAACTGCGCCGCGATGTTCGCACTCTCGAAACGGTGTTCAACGAGTTGACCACCGCGGCGAGCGCAGAGCAAGGAGGTGTGGCATGAAAGAGTCATGGAAGCAATCGCTGGCCATAGCGCGTAAGGAGCTGGGCGCGTACTTTGGCTCCCCCATGGCGCTGATCTTCGTGGGAGCCTTCCTGGTGGTAACTCTCTTTTCATTCTTCTGGGCGGAGACCTTCTTCGCCCGCAACATCGCCGACGTCCGCCCGCTGTTTCGCTGGATGCCGGTGCTGATGATCTTCTTGGTGGCCGCGCTGACCATGCGCCAGTGGAGCGAGGAGCAACGCGGGGGAACCCTGGAAGTGCTGCTCACCCTGCCCGTGCGCCGCGCCAGCCTGGTGTGGGGCAAGTTCATGGCAGTCGTGGCTCTGATCGCGGTGGCCCTGGCGCTGACGCTTTTCTTACCGATCACCGTTGCCATGTTAGGCCCTCTGGACTGGGGGCCGGTGGTGGGCGGCTACCTGGCAGCCATCCTCATGGCCTCAGCCTACGCTGCCATCGGCCTGTTTGTCTCCTCTCGCACCGACAACCAGATCGTGGCCCTGATGGTCACCGTGCTGATCTGCGGCCTGTTCTACCTACTGGGCGCGTCAGGGGTGACGAACTTCGTGGGGGATGCCGTCGGTGAGGCGCTGCGGGCCATCGGCACGGGCAGCCGCTTCGAGAGCATCGAACGCGGCGTGATTGACCTGCGAGACTTGATCTACTATCTGTCGCTGACGGCCTTCTTCCTGGTGGCCAACGTGGTTTCGCTGGACGCCAAGCGCTGGAGCCGGGGGCCACGCACCGCCACCCACCGCCGAAGCGCCACCCTAAGCCTGGTGCTGGTGGTCGCCAACCTGGTGGCCCTCAACACCTGGCTGTTCCCCGTTCACGGCCTGCGCGCCGATCTGACCGCTCAGGGCGAGTACAGCCTGTCCCCGACCACCCGCGACCTGATCAGCAACCTGCCAGAGCCGCTGCTAATGCGGGGTTACTTCAGCGAGAAAACCCATCCCCTGCTGGCTCCCCTGGTGCCGACCATCCGCGACCTGATGCGCGAGTACGAGATCGCTTCGGGGGGGAAAGTCAACGTCGAGATCATAGATCCCAGGGAAAACGAGGACCTGGAAGCGGAGGCCAATCAGGTCTACGGCATTCGTCCCATGCCTTTCCGCGTCGCCGGGCGCTACGAATCGTCGGTGATCAGTTCTTACTTTGACATCCTGATCCGCTACGGCGACCAATCGGTCACGCTGGGCTTTCAGGACTTGATCGAGGTACAGTCGGCCGGCAGCGAGATAGATGTTGGGCTGCGCAACCTGGAGTACGACCTGACCCGCTCCATCAAGAAGGTGGTCTACGGCTTCCAAAGCCTGGACGCGGTCTTTGCCAGCATGGACGAGCCCGTCAAGCTGACGGCCTTTGTCACCCAGCAGACGTTGCCGCAATCGCTGGCGGAGGTGCCGCAGATCATCCAAAAAGTGGCCCAGGACATGCAGGCGGAATCGGGGGGCAAGTTCACTTTCGAGATGATTGACCCCGACGACCCCAATAGTCCCGTCACCCGCCAGACTCTTTTAGATTCCTACAGCCTGCAACCGTTTGCCACCTCGCTTTTCTCGCCCGAATCATACTATCTTCACATGATCCTGCAGATCGGGAGCGAGGGGCAATTGCTCTATCCATCTGGCGACATGAGCGAGGCTGACCTGCGCGGCGAGATCGAAGCGGCGCTGAAGCGTGCCGCGCCGGGCTTCCTCAAGACGGTTGGCCTGTGGCATCCCTCGACAGAGCCGATACAGAGTGTCTATGGTGGCACGACCCAACCCATCTCCAGTTGGAATCGGGTGTGGCAGCAATTGATGGAGAGCTATACGGTCAAACAAGTGGACCTGAGCTCTGGCCGCGTGCCAGGCGACGTGGACGTGCTGGTGGTGATCGCTCCTCAGGGTCTGGGCGATATGGAGCGCTTTGCCATTGACCAGTACTTGATGCGCGGCGGCGCGGTCGTGGCAGCGGCGGGCAACTACATCCTCTCGCCAGAGCAACTCGGCGGCGGCCTGATGATTGAGGCCGTTCAGGGCGGTCTCAAAGAGATGCTGGCCCACTACGGCGTGGAGGTAGGGGACTCGCTGCTCATGGATCCTCAAAACGAGCCCTTCCCTGTCCCGGTTCGGCGCAACGTGGCCGGGATGACGGTGATGGAATACCAGCAGCTCCCCTTCCCCTTCTTCGTGGACGTGCGCCGAGATGGCATGGCGGCGGAGAGTCCCATCGTGGCCGACCTGCCGGCCGTCACCCTACACTGGGCCTCGCCGGTGGAGGTAGACGAGGCCAAGAACAAGGAGCGGGAGGTGGTCACGCTGCTGCAATCCACCGCCGGGTCCTGGCTGCGAACCTCCACCAACATCAATCCCGACCTGCAGACCTATCCCCAGTTCGGCTTCCCGGTGGAGGGCGAGCAGAAGCCCAGGCCGCTGGCAGTGAGCATCCGCGGCTCGTTCGAGAGCTACTTCAAAGACCAGGCTCCGCCGGCCCCGGAGGGCGAGACCGAAGGAGCGCCCCTGGGGACCATCGAGGCCTCGCCGGACTCCTCGCGCCTGGTGGTGCTGGGCAGCGCGGAGTTCGTGGACGACGTCGTCATGGAGATCTCGCGCAGCTTCTCCCAGGATCGGTATCTGCTGAACCTGCAACTGTTGCAGAACATCGTGGACTGGGCCGTCGAGGACGAGGACTTGCTCAGCATCCGCTCGCGGGGCACCTACGCCCGCCTGCTCCAACCGCTGGAAAAGGACGAGCAATCCTTCTGGGAGGGCTTGAACTATGCCGTGGTGCTGCTGGCCTTGATCGGCATCGGCGTGGTGTGGAACGTCCGGCGGCGCAGCGAGGAGCCTATGGCTCTGGTGGATTAGGGGACTATCAGACCTCCGAGGTTTTACTCGTAAGTTTCGAGTACGCCGAAGTCAAAGAGACGGAGCACAAATCTATTGGTGATTGTCTCAAAGGAAACCTCGGAGGTCTTGTGAACAGGGAGGAGAAAAATGAGTCGAACGAATCGGATTCTAGCAGTTGTACTGGCGGTGCAAATCGTGCTGGTGGCTGTGGCCTTCTGGCCGAAATCGGCGTCGGTCGCTGGTGGCGAGAGCCTCTTGGCCGGCCTCGAAGCCGAGCAAGTCTCGCGATTGACCATCAGCGATGAGACCGGCAACCAGGTCAAACTGGCCAAAGAGATGGGGAGCTGGGTGCTGCCCGAGGCCGATGGCTATCCATGCACAGAGAACAAAGTGCCCGAATTCCTGGAGAAGATCGTCGCCCTGAAGACCAACCGTCTGGTGACCCAGACCCCCGCCAGCCACAAGCGCCTCAAAGTGGCCAGCGACGCTTTTGAGCGAAAGGTGGAGCTTGAACTGGCAGACGGAACGACTCGCCTGCTATACCTGGGCGCATCGCCCAGCTACGGGGCGATCCATGTGCGTGCCGATGGTCAGAACGAGGTCTACCTGGCTTCGCTGTCCGCTTCTGATGCCGGGAGCTTTGCCTCCAACTGGATAGACACCCTCTATTTCTCCGTGACCCAGGATCAGATCATAGCCCTGACGTTGGAAAACAACAACGGACGGTTTGAGTTTGAGAAAGACGAGGCTGGGACCTGGACAATGAAGGGTTTGGCCGCCAACGAGACGCTCAACGAGAACAACGTGACCGGGTTGGTCAACCGGATTGCGTCCCTGCGGATGCTCCGCCCCCTGGGTAAGACCGAGCAAAGCGAGTATGGTCTCCAAGAGCCTCTCGCCGTAGTCACCGTGCAGACCCGTGACGAGGCGGGCAACACAAAGACCTACACCGTCCGCGTGGGCGTGAAGAGCAGCGAGGACAACAGCTACGTGGTGATCTCCTCGGAATCCCCCTACTACGTCCGCGTGTCCGAGTACACGGTGAAGGATTTCGTCGAGAAGGTGCGAGACGACTTCCTCGAGTTGCCGCCCACACCGACGCCAGAGCCAACATCATAGCCTGCTGTACAACCATCAAGGAAACCAACGGCCCTCTTTCCCCAGTGGGAAGGAGGGCCGTTTTGATTTTGGTGAAGAGTTTTGGGTATCGAAGAGTTTAGTGCACCACCACCAACGTGCCCACAGGAGCCCAGTTGTATACCCATTGGGCATCGCTGATCGTCATGTTGACGCAGCCATGGCTCATGGGCCAGCCGAAGTTATGGTGCCAGTAGGTGCCGTGTATGGCGTAGCCGCCATAGAAGTTCATGATGTAGGGAACATTGGGAAGATAGTAGCCAGGACCAGCCATCGTCCCCGAACGAAGCTTACCGTAGATGCGGAAGCGGCCCTTCACCGTCGGTGTCCGCGCCGTGCCCGTGGAAACGGTAGCCCAGTAAACAGGCCGCTGACCCTCATAGGCCACCACGCCCTGGGTGGCCAAGTTGACATCAATCCATTTTCCAGCAGTGGGAGCTGAGACAGAAGATGAAGCTGACACCGGTGCTGGGGTGGATGAACCTCCCGCAGGAATGGTGAGCCTCTGGCCCACATAGATCAGTGAAGTGCTGGCAAGGTTATTGGCCAATGCGAGGGCCTGAACTGTAGTGCCATAGTGCAAGGCGATGCGATACAGGTTCTCGCCCCTCTGCACTACGTGAACGGACCCCGATGCAGATGAGCCAGACGTAGTGGTCGCCCCCGCCCCTGGGATAACCAACCTTTGGCCTCGGTGAATCAGGTTGTAGTTGTAGATGTTGTTGGCGCTAGCGAGGGCCTGGGTTGAGACGCCGTGACGGTAGGCGATGGAAGAGAGGGTATCGCCATACTGGACGACGTATGTCCCTGACGCGGCGACTGGTTGAGCCGACCCTGACGTGGGCACGACCAGCCGCTGGCCAACATAGATCCAATTGGAGCTTCGCAGGCCGTTGGCCTGAACAATGGCGTTCACTGTGGTGCCGTAGTGACGGGCTACGGAGTAGAGAGTATCGCCCTTGCTGACAACGTGGACGGGATTGGCTCCCTCCGCCAGGCCCACGCCGACCAGCAATTGGGACACCAGACAAATGAAGATCACGAACACTCGTAACTTGGTTTTCATCGTTGTCCTCCTAATTTGACAGTGTTATATCTACCAACCCAGCGCATAGCCGATGTTCCCTTTGGGCGCTACACCACCCAAGATGACACCGCGTGCTTTGTCATAGTGAATGCCCATCACCTTGCCATTCACCCAACCATCGGTGACGACGACCTCGTGCCCACGGCGTTCGAGTTCCGCGATGACCTCTCGCGGAATGCGCCCTTCGGCCATCATGCGCCCAGGATAGGCCTCACGCGGATAGAAGGA
>CAZGKH010000279.1:0-5726 GCA_964525665.1 uncultured Anaerolineae bacterium
CAGTTGGTTCAAGGTTGAGGGCGGCAAGTGGATACCGTTCCCACGAGAGGAGTGGTAGGATCAACTGAGACAAGGGGACAAGGAGACGGGGAGATTTTCTCCCCGTCTCCCCCTCCCCCTGTCTCCCTGTCTCAGAATCGGGAGCACAAATGCGACAATTTCTTCGCAGCAGATCGGGAAGGACGGCGATCACGGCCATAAGTATCCTGGCATTAATCGCGCTTGTCCTGTATCTTGGTCACAAGAAGCACTTCGCGCCTCAGCACTATGCACAACTGGCCATAGATGGGATCCGGGGTGGTAGCATCTATGCCCTCATCGCCTTGGGCTTCGTCGTCATTCACAGTGTGACCGGCATCATCAATTTCGCCCAGGGAGAGTTCGTCATGCTGGGGGCCATGCTTTGTGTGACCGTCTATCACTCTGATCTCCCCTTGTCCCCCCACTTGAAACTGATATTGGCGGTCTTTCTCGCCGTGGTCGGAACCACCCTGGTTGGGAGTATTCTGGAGCGAGTAGCCATCTATCCTGCTCGCCGCGCTCCCATCGTCTCGCTGATCATCATCACCATCGGCGCCACGATTTCCATCCGAGCGCTGGCACTCATCATCTGGGGTACTCGCCCCTACTTCGTGCCAGCTTTCACCACTCTGGAGATGGAGGACGTTACTCTGCGCTTCGGGGGGGTGATCGTGAAGGCCCAGAGTTTCTGGATATGGGGGACTGTGGCGGTGGTGTTGGGCGCTTTGGCGTTCTTCTTCGAGCGCACCATCATGGGCAAAGCGTTGCGTGCCTGCGCCGTCAACCGAAAGGCTGCGCAGTTGATGGGCATCAATCCCAGCCGCATGTCACTCCTTGCCTTTTCACTCGCCGCTGCCCTGGGCGCCATCGGCGGCATGGTCATGGCTCCCGCCACCAGGCCCACGTATGACATGGGGCTGATGCTGGGGCTGAAAGGATTCGTGGCCGCCATCATGGGAGGTCTGGTGAGCTCTCCTGGAGCGGTAGTGGGAGGGCTTGTGCTAGGTGTCGCTGAGAACATTGGGGCCGGAGTAACCTCGGCTGGCTACAAGGATATCATTGTCTTCGTCATCTTGGTTCTTATCCTGCTCTTCCGCCCTCAGGGCTTCATGGGCGGCGGGGAGAGAGCTGTCGAGGAGACCTAGCATGATATCCATAGAACAAAGAGATTGGGCCAGGTACCGGAGTGTTGCGGGGCTAATCGCGTTCATCCTACTGATTGCAGTCTTGGGATGGCTCGAGATCGCACAGCCCAATGGCTTCCGCTTCAGAGACCTCACTGACGGTATGGTAACCTTCGATACGCTGGTTCGCATCGGCATTTTGACCATCGTTGTAGTGGGGCTCAACCTTCTTATGGGCTACGCCGGGCAGATTTCGCTGGGCCAGGCGGCGTTCTATGGGCTGGGCGCCTACGTCTCGGCCATCATGACCACCCTGGCAACCAGACATGACGTGCTGCCTGGGGCGTCTCGGAGTTGGTGGTGGCCCTGGCTGGCCATAGTGCTAGGGATGATACTGACAGGAGGCTTCGCCTACCTCATCGGCAAGCCGATTCTTCGACTTAGAGGGAATTACCTGGCCATGGCCACTCTGGGTGTGGGCATCGTGACGTATACCTTGTTCCGGGAGGGCGAGAATCTTACGGGCGGAAGCGATGGCATAGCCGGCATCCCCCGCCTGGCCATTGGCAATGGTTTTCGACTCTGGCCCATAGAGAGATATTACTTCCTGGTCTGGGCAGTGGCTATAGTGGTCATCATCGTCGCCCTGAACATCGTCAACTCGAGAGTGGGGCGCGCGCTGCGAGCCATCCACGGCAGCGAGATGGCGGCCAACGTCACTGGCGTGGACACAGACCGCTACAAACTCCAGGTACTGGTGGTCAGTGCGATGATCGCCAGTCTGGGCGGGAGCCTGTACGCGCACTTTCAGGCTCTGATCGCTCCCAGACCTTTCTCCTTCGTGGCCTCAGTGGAATTAGTATGCATGGCTGCTGTGGGCGGACTGACCAGCATCTGGGGGGCGCCTTTTGGCGTGACGTTCGTCTACGTGATCAAGGAAGTGCTACGAGCCCGAATGCATGACCTGCTACACGGAGCCGGCGGTGAGCACGAGTTGATCGCCTACGGCGTCATTCTGATCTTCATTATGATCTTCATGCCCGAGGGTCTGACCGCCGGCAGCGTCAATATGGTGCGGAGACTGCAACGCAGATTCGCTGAGCAGCGCGAAGCCCATTCCGAGCTGGTAGATTAGGAAACCGGGAAACTCGTAAATCCGTAAACTCGTACATTCGTTAACTGGTCTACGAATTTACGATTCTACCAATCTACCAACCAAGGGGACTAAGGTGCAGATACCACTTTTGGCAGCGACGAATCTGAGAAAAGAATTCGGCGGCCTGATGGCCGTGTTTGATGTCAACTTCAGTGTGGAGACGGGAGAGATCCTGGCTGTTATCGGCCCCAACGGGGCTGGTAAGACAACTATCTTCAACCTGATTTCTGGGGTGTTGCCGCTCACAGGGGGTAGCATCCGCTTCGAGGGTCGCCTGCTGAATGGCCTCAAGCCGCATAAGATCACCGGCCTGGGCCTGGCCCGCACCTTCCAGAGCGTGCGACTGTTCGGGAACATGACTGTTCTGGAGAACGTGATGGTGGGCCATCACGTGAAGAGCGGGTACGGGCTGTTCGGCGCGGCTTTCCGTCTGCCACACGCACGGAGCGAGGAGAGGATGATCCGTGAGCGGGCGATGGAGGATCTGGCCCGCGTGGGGCTGGAAGAAAAGGCCAATGAGAATGCCTTGAGCCTCCCTTTTGGGCAGCAGCGGTTGCTGGAGATCGCCCGGTCACTGGCCACGCAGCCCAAACTCCTCATGCTCGACGAGCCTGGGTCTGGCCTGAACCATCCAGAGAAGGAGGAGTTGGATGGATTGATCCGCAGCATCCAGGGCGATGGCATGACAGTGCTGTTGGTGGAACACGATGTGCAATTTGTGATGGGCATCGCTGATCGTATCGTAGTGCTGGACCACGGCCAGAAGATCGCGGAGGGAACGCCAGCCGAAATCCAGGCCGATGAAAGGGTCATCGCCGCCTACCTGGGTGAGGAGATAGCGTAGCCGATGTTGAAACTGGAGAAGGTCAACACTTACTACGGCCGGATACAGGCGCTAAGGGATGTCTCTCTGGAAGTGTCTGAGGGCGAGATCGTGGCCGTTATCGGATCCAACGGGGCTGGTAAGACCACGCTGCTGAATACTATCTCGGGGATGATTCCCGCTCGCAATGGCCAGATCATCTTTAATGGCCAGCCAATCACGGCCCTGAGCCCTGAGAAGGTCGTGAGATTGGGTATCAGCCAGGTGCCTGAGCGACGACAGGTCTTCGGCACGATGAGCGTCCTGGACAATCTGATCCTGGGCGCATACCACCGCCACAGGCGGGACGGCAAAGAGGTGATCGAACGAGACCTGGAGTTCGTCTTTGAGATTTTCCCCCGGCTGAAGGATCGGGTGCAGCAAATGGCTGGCACTCTGTCGGGTGGCGAACAGCAGATGCTTGCTCTGGGCCGGGGATGGATGGCCAAGCCTAAGCTACTGTTGATGGACGAGCCTTCACTGGGTTTGGCTCCCCTGGTGACCAGGGAGATTTTCCGAGTCTCGGGTGAATTGCGAGAGCGCGGCATGACCATCCTCTTGGTCGAGCAGAATGCCCGAGCGGCGCTGGAGTTGGCCGATCGAGCCTACGTGATGGAATCTGGCCGAGTAGCCCTGGAGGGAACGACGGCCCAGTTGGCCGCTGACGAGCGGGTGCAAACGGTTTACCTGGGGCAGAGGGGTGTTCAAGCAGATTAATCATGAGGCTGCCTGAAATCCAACGGCTCGTTGAAAGAGATCAGTATTCGGTCCGATGGGACGCGGTGCTCCATGCGCTGAAAGAGGGCTTCACCGAGGCAAACATCGTAGAAGCTGTCCTCCACGGAAAGGAACTTGAGCGCTATCCAGACGACAATCGCTGCCTGGTGTGTGGCCCAATTCAACTCGATTCCCAAGTGAGGACATATCTGCACGTGGTGTGTGACTACTGCGATCCCGAATCCATAGACTTTGTGACAGCCTATATTCCTCAGAGGCCCTGGTGGTCAACCCCATGGACACGAACGCGAAGGGAGAGGTAATAAATATGACTGAACGACCAAGAATCTGTTCTGAGTGTCAAACCAGGACGGAATTCAAAAAGATCACGGTAGAACATGAACGAAACGGTATCAGAGTGCAGGTTTCGGAAGTGCCGGCGATGGTGTGCCCTAATTGTGGTACTCGTTCCTTCCCGCCGGGTGTCGCCAACAGAATAATCATGGCTGTCAACGAGATGATGGCCGCAGCCGAGCGAGCACGTCAACTGGTGCCGGACTTCCAGTATTTGGTCTCGATGACCACACCAGCCGCCCAAATAGCTGAACAACAGGCTAGTTACCAAGCCGCCCAGGCGAGGCAAGGAAAAGGAGAATCCGATGCTAGTGAGAGATCGTATGACCCTCAACCCAGTGACAATCACACCTGACACACCTTTTCCCACGGCCCTCCGCATCATTCACCAAAGTCGGTTTCGTCATCTGCCGGTAGTGGATGAGGAAGGAAAAGCGGTGGGTATCGTCACGGAGGCGGATCTGCTGCGCGCTTCGCCTTCATCGGCCACGTCCCTCAGCATCTACGAGATGAATTATCTGCTGGCTAACTTACAGATCCGAGAGGTGATGAGCAGCCCGCCTATAACGGTGACTGAAGATTTTCCTCTCGAAGAGGCCGCGCGGACGATGGTAGAGAACAGGATTGGCTGCCTGCTGGTGATGCGCGATGATGACCTGGTTGGCGTGATCACTGAGACCGACATCTTCAAGGGCTTCATAGAGATTCTAAGCGGCAAGGAGGCGTCGCTGCGCATCACTCTGCGGGTGCCCGACGTGCCAGGCGAACTGGCCCGCTTGACCGGGGTGATTGCTGATCTAGGGGGGAATCTTTGCTCCGTGGCTGCCTTCCGGAACGATGACCCTGAGCATGTCTATATCACCATTCGTCTGGAAGGCGTGAGCGAGGAGGTTCTGATCCCGGCGTTGGAGGACATGGGAGAGGAAGTAGTCCACGTCTGCTGTGTTGCTTGAATCTGAATACTTGGAGACATTATGCCAAAGCAATTGCTTTCAGGAAACGAAGCTGTGGCGCGGGGGGCCTACGAGGCTGGCGTGCGGGTGGCGGCTGCCTACCCCGGCAC
This sequence comes from uncultured Anaerolineae bacterium, assembly GCA_964525665.1. Taxonomy (GTDB): domain Bacteria; phylum Chloroflexota; class Anaerolineae; order VGOG01; family VGOG01; genus CAYMKL01. Next base: position 5,298 of record CAZGKH010000279.1, read on the forward strand.
CCCCAGCACGGAGATTCTGGAGAACCTAGCCCGCTACGATGCGGTCTACTCGGAGTGGTCGCCCAACGAGAAGGTGGCCCTGGACGTGGCCATCGGGGCCGCCTATGCCGGCAGCCGGGCGATGGCAGTGATGAAGCACGTCGGCCTCAACGTGGCCGCCGATGCTTTTTTCTACGCCTCGATGACGGGATTGGAGGCGGGGCTGGTCGTCGTCTCGGCCGACGACCCCAACATGCACAGCTCGCAGAACGAGCAGGACAACCGCAACTACGCCAAATTCGCCCGCGTTCCCTGCCTGGAACCCAGCGACAGCCAAGAAGCCAAGGACATGGTTGGCGTGGCCCTGGACATGAGCGAGCAGTTCGACGGGCCGGTGATGTTGAGGGTCACCACCCGCATCTGTCATTCTGATACTCTCGTGGAGCTTGG
>CAZGKH010000280.1:0-5721 GCA_964525665.1 uncultured Anaerolineae bacterium
TCCGAACAGTATGAAAGTGCCAATGTCGCCGGCGCGGCATCAAAACTCACCCAGCCCGATTCCCTCCCGCTCTGCCAGAGTTCTTTATCGAATTCCTAACCGAGCCCGGAGATACAGTTCTGGATATCTTCGCCGGTTCAAATACCACCGGAGCAGTAGCCGAGCGGTTGGGACGCCGATGGATCGCCTTTGAACTGGAGCAGAAATACCTGGTAACATCAGCATTTCGCTTCTTGTCAAAGGTTGATGAGGGCTTGGTAGAGTCCATATACGATAGACTCTGCGTTGAGGGTGCGGTCAACATCGCGATTCCCCAAGTGCTTCAGGAATGTCTGCTTGATGAGAGAGAGGAGTATGTGACTGAGAGCGAAGAATGCCTTGACGCCTAAAGTGGCTGAGGTGCGTCCCGTTTACGCCAATGGCGATCCACCCAAACGACGAAAAGTCATTGAGCATTCCTTTCCGTTCGTGGAGATCAGCGAGATTGCCGAGCGGGAGTCGTGGCGCAAGGATGTTTACCAACCCGTTTACTATATTCACAAGTGGTGGGCCAAGCGCCTCAGCAGCGTGTTTCGTGCCATCGTGCTAGGTGCCTGTGCTCCTGCGGAAGGCGCCGCTGACAGAGGATCAGATGGTGTACTCGACCTGTTCTACAAACCTGTCCGGTTTCCAGGTACACTCATCTACGACCCATTTATGGGAAGCGGAACGACGGTTGGGGAAGCGCACAAGCTAGGATGCCGCGTCATCGGGCAGGACATCAATCCGGTTTCCTACTTCATGGTCAAGAATGCGTTGAGCACGCACGACGTCTCCGAAGTGCGTCAGGCTTTCATGGCAATTGAGAGGGACGTGAGTCACAGAATCAAGGCCTACTACAAAGCACAGGCCGAGCATCACGGTCTGGTGGACGTGCTCTATTACTTTTGGGTGAAGTTCGTTCCCTGTCCCTGCTGCGGCGCGCAAGTTGATTTGTTCAATAGCCGCATCTTTGCCAAGCATGCGAATCCCAGCCAACAGCCCGGGGCAAAGTCCCTGTGCCCCGCTTGCGAGGCGATTAATTCCATAACGGTATATCAAACGGAAGCCCAGTGTGATCAATGTGGCACTTCTTACAATCCCCAAGAGGGTTCAACGGGCAGGACAAAGGCAACGTGCCCTGATTGCCAAAGCACGTTCCCAATTATCGAAGCTGTGGGTGCTCTGGATCATCCGCCCCATCACCGCATGTATGCCAAGATGATTCTCAAGCCCGATGGGAGTAAAGAGTATCTTCCCATTGACGAGTACGATCGGGCTCTCTACGGGAAGGCATCTGTGGAACTCCAAACAGGCAACTTTGCGTATCCCCAGGTGGCGATTGAACCGGGCTACAACACAGATCAAGTGCTGAACTACAACTACACCCACTGGCACCAGATGTTCAACGACCGCCAACTGCTGTGCTTGAGTATTCTGAGCAAGCGGATTCGCAATATTGAGAAAGACTCTCTTCGCGCTCTGTTTGCCTGCCTGTTGTCGGGATGTCTCGAGTTCAACAGCATGTTCTGTTCCTTCAAGGGAGAGGGAACGGGAGCGGTGCGACACACTTTTTCTCATCACATTCTAAAACCCGAACGCACACCGCTGGAAGCGAACCTGTGGGGAACGCCCGAATCGTCAGGGGCGTTTTCAACCCTGTTCGAGCGGCGTATTCTTCGAGCCCTCAAATATAAGGACGATCCTTTCGAATTGCAGCTTTCTGATAGGGTGAACGGGAGAAGACGAAGCAAGAAGGTGTTCAACATCAACCAGAGAATGGGAGGCGAGATAGCATCAGCTTACGAGGATTTTCAAAGAGGCGAGTTTGACATCTATCTGTCGTGCGGAAGTTCCAGCCAAACGGATATTGAAGATGGTGTTGTTGATGCTGTCATAACGGATCCGCCTTTCTTTGACAACGTGCACTACTCCCAGTTGGCCGATTTCTTTTACGTCTGGATACGAGAAATGATGGGGCGTGACGGTGTCTTCCGAGCCAGAACCACCCGCACACCTGAAGAAGTTCAGCAAACAGACTCTCGACGCTTCACAGACAACCTGATCGCCGTGTTCAGAGACTGCCACCGGGTGCTGAAAGACGACGGGCTCCTTATCTTCACCTATCACCACTCGCGACCGGAAGGCTGGTCTGCAATCCTAGAAGCTATCCACGAAGCGGGATTTTACGTCGAAGCCACCCATCCTGTGAAATCGGAAATGTCGGTCGCTATACCGAAGCAGCAAGCCAAAAGCCCGATAGACATTGACATCATCATCGTTGGTCGGAAGCTCGCTTTGATAGAGCCCTTCCCGGAGGCTCCAGTAGACCTGTTCAGCGAGTGTGTTGAGGAAACTAGCGAAATTGTTGAAGCGTTCAACAAATCGAACAGAAGGTTGAGCCGCAGCGATACAACCGTCATCATGATGGCTCGCTTGATAACAACCTTGTCCCGAGCACGCGATCCGAACAAGATTCTTAGTACCTTGAGTTCTGCCGAAAAGGATATGGAAGCGGTTGTTGAAAAGGTCTGGATACAGCAGAATCCGCGAGAGATGTTCGTGGAAGAACGGCAAATGATGCTCTTCTAAGGTTAAGGACAAAACAGCGGTGGCTAGCATGGCGTATATGAAACCAGGAGGAGGAAAATGAAATCAAAAACCATTACTCGAATGCTTCTCGTAGCCGGAATGGCAGCCCTGCTGCTGGCCTCATCCGTGGCATGGTTGGCCGTGGGGCAAGCAGCGGCCATCACAGCAGACAGCGCCTGCGACAACGTGTGCGTGGACGAGAGCTGTGTGGACGTGCCCGTTGATTGGATAGGGCCCATCCCCATCACAGACACTTTCATCATCTATCCCACTAGCGCTTGCCTCTGTGGGAACGAGGACGATGGCTTCCGAGTGGAAGGGGAGGGCGAGTTCTTCCTGCCCAACATCCAGGCCGACGAGGGAACGGATGGCATCTACGTCAAGTTCGTAATGGACGTGGTGAGCCTGTTTCCCACGCTTCAATTGGCGCCTCAGTGCGTCCAGTTCACCGGCGCCTGGGAAGAAGGCATCCCCATCGGTGAGTCGGGCTTCCTACTGACCAGCATGGAAGGAGAAGTGATCCTCGAGCCAGAGCCCTCCGTCCAGGTGAGCGGCACCATCGAGAGCGAGGAGCAGATGCCCGACGATGGCCCCGCGGTGACTGGTGAGGGCGCAATCTGGGTCAACCTGGAAGAGCCCTACGAAGTAGGCTTCGAAGGAACCTTGGAGCTGTTCGCCATCCATGCCGTCCAGGCGGCCATGACCCTGGATCAGAGTTGGGGCTTCGCTGGATCGGTGACTCTGACGTCGTCGGACTGCGAGGGGGGAGCCTTTCTCCACGCCTGGGAAGAGGGAGATGAGGTCTACGGCTTCGCCGGCAGCGCCTCACTGACATGTACCATCGAAGAAGGCTCGCTGACCCCTGAGGGCTGGCCTGATGGGCTGCCCATCCCCGCGAACGACATCACCGTCGCGGCAGATGGCGAGCTGGGCGATTTCTGCTTGGCCTGCGACGCAGGCCAGTGCGTGGAGGAGACCACCGGCGTCTGGGCCGGCACAGACCTCGACCTGTCCTTGCCAGAGTGGGTGGTCGAGCCAGGCGTCATCAACGCGCGCTTCTTCGTCTCCCCGACGGGCATCCTATCCGCCACCACCAACCTGGAGCTCTGCGAGGAAACCAACCAGGCGGCAACTGATCCCGGGTTGCGTATTCCGAAATCTGCAATCCGAAATCCGAAATCGAATAACCTGGCTCTGTTCTGTTTGAACCAGCCGCCGACGATAACCATCACTAGCCCCAGCGCCGCCGAGGAACAGAGCAGCGGAAGCTACACCATCAACTGGACAGCCAGCGATCCCGATGACGAGGCCGTCATCTCGCTGTACTACGACCGCGATGGCACGGGGCGCGACGGTCGGCTCATCGCCCACTGCCTGAGCGAAGGAGGCGGCAGCTACGTTTGGGACACATCCGAGGTGGGCAGCGGGACCTACTATGTCTACGGTCACAGCGACGACGGCAAGAACCTGGCCGTGGTGTCCTACAGCGCTGGCACGGTCAAGGTGGAGGATTCCACGCCGCCAGCCGCGCCCAGTGCGCCCTCGGTCAGCCTGGGGGGCGGTGGGGCGGAGTTGAGCTGGCAGGCAAGCGCGGAAGATGACGTCATCGGCTATAAAGTTCACTACGGGTCTGAGCCGGGCGTCTACACCAGCAGCTACAATGCCAGCTACGATGCCACCAATGTGACCAGCTTCCGCCTGCCCCACAAACCATCGCCGGAGACAGCGTACATGGCCATCAGCGCCTACGACAGCTCAGGCAATAGCAGTCCCCGCTCGGAAGGGATCAAGCTAAGCTTCGTTTATCTACCAGTGGTGCTGAAGAACCACCATTGAGAGAAATTGCTGGAAAGGAGGATTTAGCATGGGTTCTGTCAGGAAGTGGCGAAAGAAGAAGATAGCCAAGCATAAGCACAGAAAGCGACTCAAGAAAACTCGTTGGCAGAGAAGGAAGAAGTAACGAGTAATGAGTGACGAGTAATGGGTAGATCGCTCTGACAGACGTAACTGCTCAGCCTGGTCTGAAAAAGGATTGCCAGAGTTCCTGTGGGGCAGGGGAACTTTGGGAACTTGCTGAGCAGCTACTCAAAGTTTAGACACGGGAGTTGCGATGAAGGGTTTGATTCTCAGCGGGGGCAAGGGCACGCGCCTCAGACCAATTACCTACACCAGCGCCAAGCAACTGGTGCCGGTGGCCAACCGCCCGGTTCTGTTTCGCGTCCTTGATGCCATGGTAGAAGCAGACATCACCGATATCTGCATCGTAGTGGGCGACACCGCACCAGTGATTGAGGCCGCCGTGGGCGATGGCTCGGCCTGGGGAGCCAAAGTGACCTACGTACATCAAGAGGCGCCTTTGGGCCTGGCTCATGCCGTCAAGATCTCAGAGGACCAGTTAACAGGCGACAGCTTCGTGATGTTTCTGGGCGATAATGTCATTGAGGGTGGCATAACCTCCTTAGTGAAACAGTTCACCGCCAGCGACTGGAACGCGCAGATCGTCCTCAAGCAGGTGGAGAATCCTCAACAGTTCGGTGTGGCCGAGCTGCAGGATGGGCGGATAGTACGCTTGATAGAGAAGCCAAAGGATCCTCCCAGCAATCTGGCCGTGGTGGGCATCTACATGTTCGATCATCACGTCTTTGAGGCTGTCAATGCCATCAAGCCTTCCTGGCGAGGTGAGTTAGAGATAACCCATGCCATCCAGTATCTGATTGACAAGGGGCATCGGGTCTATCCCTACATCCATGAGGGTTGGTGGATTGACACTGGCAAGATGGAGGACATGCTGGAGGCCAACCGCCTGGTTCTGGACACCAACGAATCTCGAACGGAGGGATTTGTTGACGCCGACTCTAAGATCAATGGCAAGGTCGTCATCGAGAAAGATGCCGAGATCATCAACAGCACTGTGCGCGGGCCGGCCATCATCGGAGAGCGAACCAGGGTGGTGAACGCCTACATCGGCCCCTTCACCTCCATCTACCACGATTGCCTCATTGCCGACTGCGAGATCGAGCACTCCATGATCATGGAGCACTGCAAGATCGAGGACATCCACCACCGCATCGAGGACAGCCTTATCGGTCGCCACGTAGAGATAGTCCGCTC
>CAZGKH010000281.1:0-5719 GCA_964525665.1 uncultured Anaerolineae bacterium
GCACCCATCGGCCAAGCTTCGTTGAGTCATGTCAATGCTTCAACAGTGCTTCAATCTCCCGAATCAGTACAGGAAGGTTGGGACGAGTAAAACTCATGTCCGGGGCAGGAATACGATGGTGTTTGACGTCAGGCGGAACGTGCTTGTGATGAGGATGGGTACTCTGCAACTCCGGTACATCTGGGTGGGGCATCGAGTCATACCACCACAACGGCTCACCTTCGTACGTAAGTTCATAAAAGTACCTGACGATGCGATGAGCGACGAAATCAATCTGCTCAAACACGCGCAGCACGTGCCCAGAGCGAAACACGACGTGCCCCCGCGTGATTCCAATGGTCTGGCTGGTCGTGTATACCACTATGGTGTGACTCTCGATGGTAGCACGGTCAGCCAGCAGAAAGAAAATCAGCCGGGCATAGTCACCGTAGGTGTTCAGAGTGTCTGACATGGTTAGGCCGGTACGTGCAATTGACTAATGTGCAAGTCAAGTAGCGAAGCAGGCGCGGCGAGTTTTCTTAAACGTTGCTCTATCGCCTGCTCATAACGCTGGCGGCGGTCCTGGCGAATCTCATACCAGCCCGACCATTCCATATACTCCCGAATTTCATCAGGGTCTTCATCGCGCAGTTGCCCTTGCTCATAGACACGATAAAAGGTTTCAGAAAGCAAGCCGTATTTCTGCTCAAACCAGCGTAGAGCAGAATCTGCTTCATAGATGTCTCTCAATAGGCTTTCGGCTGTGATCGTTTCTCTATCCATAGCGCACCTCCGTTTTTTGACCTGATGCGGTTTTGCTGCCGCATGATACTCAATATACACCAACAGGCCGAAAGATGCAAATACAATTCAATGTCTGCTCCTTACGCACATCACGCTTGCCGCAAGGCGCGCAGGATCTCCGATGCCGACAGCCGCTTGCCGTACATGAGAAGGCCCGTGCGGCAGACCGTGGCCCCAGCCCACAAGGCACCGCCGATGCCCAGGATCAACAGGATCAGGCTGATGGCAATCTGGTAGGGCGGTACTTCGGCCATGTCCAGCCGTTGCAACATCATCACCGGCGCGGTGAGCGGGTACAAAACGCCAACCTCAGGGCACGCAAGTGCGCGGCCTTGGCTGGCGTCTCATCGGTTGCGTTGTTTGCTTCGTTGGCCTGAGCAACCATCAAGGGCACCTTCGCACCCAGCGGCCAAGCTTCGTTGAGCCGCCTCAATTGTATCACGTTGGGGAGTGTTTTGCAAGTTGTGACCATAGGCGCGACGGTGGCCCGCATCCCTGCCAGCCTCAACAGCCTACTCGGGTGTCAACTCTGCAATGATCTGCAACAGACGTTCTGTCTCTTGCTCTAACTCACGCACGTACTCCCGTAGCCGGGCATTCGCTCGCTGATTGTGCTCCAGAGTTTGCCGCAGGCGTTGCTCCTCGGCCCGCTGAAGCCGAAGTTCGATCAGTTGCGCGCGGTTCAGTCGCAGGCGTTGGATGTGAAACCAACCGCGTTTCGTCAAACCAATCAGCCGAGCATCGGGAAGCGACCCGATATGTGCGGACAGGTCGTCCTGTTGCGGATGGAGAAGCATCAGGTCTGGGCTGGCCTCGGGCACGGGCCAGTAATCTCCCTTAAAGCGGTTACAGGTCGGACAGGCATAGACCAGGTTATCCACAGTGTCCTTGCCACCGTGCGACCGAGGGCAAAAATGGTCAATCTCCAATTGACCGCCGGACTCGGTTTCCGTGACCCCGCAATATCCGCAGCGGAAGTCATACAACGCACGAATGCTTTCGCGCAGCATCTGGGAAACCATTACGTCGCCGCCGATAGTAGTTCGCCTGTGACGAGCTGATATGCTTCCCGAATGGCCTGGTGGCGACGTTGCAGGTCGCGCAGCAATTGCCGCGCATCGGCCAGCAAATGCTCTTGTTGTGCGGCCAGGATCACCAGTTGCTCATTCGCAGCTTCGCTCTCTTGCACTTGTTGGCGTAGCGCAGCCTGCTCTGCCTGCATCTGAGCTAACGCGGGCGCCAGCCGCTCCTGCTCTTCGGCCTCAAGGGACTTGACCAGTGCGGTTAACTCTGCCTTGCTCGCTTCATCCAGTGTGCCCGTCAACTCGGCAGCGCGCAGTGCATCTAACCGGCCTTGCTTCTCATCACTCCATTCCATATTCACCTGTTCCTCCCTCACAAAGGGCGCAGCCTTGGCTGACGCCTCATCGATTGCGGTGTTTGCTTCGTCGGCCTGAGCAGCCACCAAGTGCATCTTTGCACCCATCGGCCAAGCCTCGTTGAGCGGTGTCCTGAGCGTGCCGAAGGGTCGCGTCAATTATAGCTCATTGGGACGTATTTTGCAAAAGATGTTGACTCTGATAAGCTCAAGATGACTTTTGCTATGCGGTGTCCTGAGCGTGCTGAAGGGTTGAAAATGGGATGATTATTTTCCTGGAACTCTCTGACCTTGTGAAAGACTACACGTCCTCAATGTGAATCCGGTATTCTTTCCCCAACGCCTTGAGGACACCCGCCACCAAATCTTCGTATGGTCTGGAGAAGGTGAGAGTCAGATCGTCCTGATTCGTCTTGACAGGACACTTGGCATCTAACAGCGCTTGGCGGAACTTTTCGAAGAAGTCACGATTGGGGAAATGAAGCGTGATGGTCATAGAGCGCATCAAGTTCACCCGCTCTCTTCGTTTGGGCTTTGGCTTGGCTACCGGCGACTTTTTGGCGAAGACGGTGCGAGCCTTCTGGGGCATAGGATATAAAGAGGGCGCAGTGTGCTTTACCCGCAGTGGCGCCAACTCCGCTTCCTCCAGGTGATCAAACAGCGCGTCAGGCGAACGGACGAGGCGGATGTTGGGCGATATGCGTTCCACCGTCATCTCGTTGATGAGCGGATCGGAGGCCAGCAGATCCTCGTCCCCCTCTAATAGCGCGAACCCCGCGTAAAGGGTGAATTTCTCCGCGTGCTCAGACCACTCCTTTAGCTCCCGCACGACGTTCCGCGGTAGCTCCTGATCGGTCAATCGGTTCAGCAGCGCGACGACGTCCAGGTCCTCGTCGCAGGCCAGTTCGGCGGCGACCTTCTCCTTGTCCAGCTTCAAGATGGTCAAGATGCCTTCGGAAACCACGTCGGCTAAGGGAGCCAGTGGAGACAGGACCTTAGCCGGGTAAAATTCCGATTCCACGTAGATCTCGAAGTTGGGCTGCACTGTTACCTTCGGAGCGGGAATGTCGCCCTCCATCGTGCGCACCAAACGATTGGTGACCCGAAATGCTCTGAGGTGGTCTATGGGCGGGTAAATCCCTTCGTACGGCTTGCTGCTGCTTGTACTGAGCCCTGTCGAAGTATAGGCGACGTCCACGTAGCCCAGGGTGAGCGGCGCGCCCTCCAGGAAACGCTCCACGTAACGTCCCTCCACGCGCTCAAAGCCGTCCGGCGCGTCGTCTGGAATCGTCTCGTCGCTTTTCCAGCGGCTTTCGCCCTCATAGAAATTACCGTAGCGAAACCTCTTCTTCTCCCGCCAACCCAGCTTATACGGCGGCGTCTCCTCGGGAATCAGGAAGTAGGGATGATGCTCCTTCAGATATTGCACCAGGGACGAGGTGCGGTACCAGACGCCAACCTCACACTGGCGCAAGATGTCGAGTAGGAAGCGCCGCGCCCTGGGGAAGTCGAGCATTGGAATAACCCCGGTCGCACACCCCCAGCTTTTGAAGCTGCCCAGCCGCCCGAAGTAGCCGCCGTGAAAGAACTCGCTCCTACAGCCATCCTCCTCGCCGATCAGAAGATCGAGCAGCCGCCGTTCTTGCACGATCAGTGGCAAGTCGAGGAACTCCTGGTACTCCCGGGCGTTGAAGATGACGTAGTTGTCGGGATAGGATGGTTGCCTACTCGTGTATCCCAGGTAGACCCCCTCAGTGTCGTAGCTCACAAAGCCCAGCTTCAGCGCCTTCCAGTCCACATGGGCCACCCAGCTTGATCGGCCATTTGCTTTCACCTCGTCCACTGCTTCGGGGTCCGACACCAACTTCGCCAACCGCCGATAGTCGGCCTTGCTCAGATCGTTGCTGCGGACCAACCGCTTGGCCTCCCGCTCCCGAATGTATTGGACGAAGACGTGCAGATCGCGGCGGAGGTCGTAAGGGACGCTGAAGATATCCAGCTCGGTTATATCGGTAGGCGTTAGTTCAATCATTGTTCTCCACCAATCTGATTACGTGGCCTGCCTTGGTAACCACCGTTTCGACTTTTGTCAACATCCGGCGGGGGAAGGCGATGTAGCCGTTAGGCAGAAAGAGCACTTTCCTCGGATCCGGGAACGCTCTCTCCAGTTGAACCTTCAAACCCAGGTCGTTCACCTTGGCCACGAGAAGATCCTGGTGGACGATTTGCTTGCCCCATCGCTGCTCCACCGTCTCCAGCGCCTGGCAGAAAGCAGGCGCGTTCTCTCGCAGCCACTGGGTGAGCGGCTGCTTTCGGATGGCCGCCAGCGACCGGCCCATTTTGACCAGGCTGGGAGAAGCAGCCAGACAGGGCCCACTGGCGTCCGCCATCCGTAGATCGGAGATTTGGTCCAGGTATTCCAACGCCTGATAGGGAATCGTCTCCAGATTCACGATCAAATCCCGATCGTCGGGGGCGTAGAGGTAGTACTGGGGAGCCGTATCGGGCTCGGTTTCTTTCTCAGCCCTTCGATAGTAAGTGACGCCGTCCACCTCCTGCCTCGCCAGGTAGCCCCAACGCCAGCCGGCTCTGCAAACTTCTTCGCCGCTGACTTCCTCGTCGCAGAAGATCCGCAGCGGCAGAGATAGTTGATCGGCGCGGATCCACGCCTCCTCCTCCAGTTGGGAGAAGACGTAGGCGGCGGCTTCAGCAGGAGGCACGACGGGGCCGTGCTCCTGGCGCCAGACGCCTTTCACCTTACTTTTTCCCGCATATCGCTCGAGGGGAGACGCGGATGCCGCCCAACAGGCTCGTTGCCATTCGAGCAAATTGAGCATAATAGGGCAAAAAGGCTTAGTCCCGATGCGCAGCTCGCCGTCCACCAACTTGAGTTCGTACTGCCCGTTCACATCATCCGGCACAGCGACCGGCGGCTCATTGGGAATGACTTCCTTCAGCTTCTGCCGCAGAATGCCTGTCCGGGTGTCTCCCTCTCCCTCCAGCCGTTTGGTAGACCGGATCGGCGGCGGGAGGAAGCGCTCGAACTGCTGCGGGAAGCGATAGCGGCGCCGTTCGCTCTTCGTATCGGCATCCCACAGGCTGTGATCCTCGGCGAAGAGGAGTACGCCCTTGCGGATCAAGGCCCGCCTGACCTCTTTGAAGACCGGCTTATAGCGCTGCGTGTAGGAGCCATAACTAGGCCGATTCACGTCGTCGTAGAGGCGTGTGAAAAGCGGTATAGCCACTTCCTCGCCGACAAACTTGAGCAGGTGCAGGAACACGATCTCCTTCTCCGTCAGCGCGCCAAGCACATCCTCCACGCCGGTGTCGGAGAGGAGAAAGTTCTCCAGGAGGGCACGGGAGGCCGTTTCCTGTTCAGAGAACCGGCGATTTTTCCGGATCGCGTTGATGTCGGCGTTGCTCAAGGCCTCGTGGCACATCTGGTGCAGCATCTGCGAGGTATTCATGTGTGATCTCCTTGTCAGCCAGCGTCACCCTGCTACTAAGAAACTTGTTGTGTCATTGCGAGCTGCTCCATAGCGCGGTCGCGCCACTCAT
>CAZGKH010000282.1:0-5677 GCA_964525665.1 uncultured Anaerolineae bacterium
TCATGGCCATGCCCATAGAGTCCCCATATATTCGTGCAAAGTTAAGGCAAAACACTGGCACCAACCCCGCTGCAAATCCAATCGCCCCGCCCACAGCCCCACCCACGGTTACGGACCGAATCAAGCCTCGCGCTCGGCTCAGCCGGATACGGGCAACTCGGCGAGCGACCTTCTCGTACAGAGACCAGCCCAAATCCGGCAGTAGTGCTCCATCGGTATCCCAGACCCAGGCCAGAGCTTCCACAGCCCTCGTCTGCGGGTCCCCTGTGGCTTGCTGGGCAACTTGAGCCAGCTCCTCAACGGCTTCCCTCACACCCGTGCGAGCCAGACCCACGGCGGCAGCCTGCCTAACCTGAGCATCGGCGTCATCCAAAGCCATTCTTCGTAGCGACCGCGCGACCCCATTAGTTTTGATCTGGCTCAGAGAGTGTATAGCATGGGTCCTCTCCCGTGGAATCCATTTGGGCGACAGAACCTCGGTCAGGCAAGCTACTTGATCGTCCACTTCGGGCACACGGCTCAGCCAATAGGCCATCTGGTAATCGTAGCGGGCCGCGCTACGCAACAGCATGGCGTTTTTGTCAGCCCCCAGGTCGCCCAGGTCATCCCGCAGGGCATGGATCTCCTTCAGCCGGCTCAGGTCCAGCAACTCCCCGCTGTGCTGCCAGTCGGAGAGACCACGATCAAGCACGCCGCGCACTCGCTCTACCCGCCGCGCACGCTCGTCCAGCCAGCCAGAGATCCGCTCCGCCAAATAATCGTGAACCAGCTCGTAGCGTACCTCACCGTCGGATTTAATGGCCCGTACCAGGCGTAGGCGGTCCAACTCGTCCAAGACCCCTTCGAGCTCAGCGCCAGTCAGACCCGTTCTCTCAGTGAGCTGGGCCAGAGACCGAGGCTCTTTGGTGCCAGTCGCAGTGACCAGGGCCTGCAACACAACTCGGGCCAGCCGCCGTTGAGCCTGGCCCAACTTCTCCAACTCCCCGTCCAGATATTCCCCCAGTATCATGTCCGCGCCGCCCAACTCCTCGTAGATGGCCATGGTGATCTGAGGCTTCGATTCACGCATAACTCGATCGTACAAGCGATCGCAGACAAGCTGCAACTGAGGCGGATTGATCCCTTCCTCGTCCAGATCACCTACGATCCGCTCCAGTAGCCCCTCCTCCAAAGTGATGCCGAAGCGTTTCAGCGGCTCGGTGATAGCTCGCGTTGCCTGCTCTTCTGACAATGGCTGCAATTCTAAAGTGTTATTTACTATGTAGGGGATCTCGGGCTTGAAGGTCAAGAGGTTGACCAGCGCTTCACTACGCAGGCTGATGACGAATCGAGCTCGAACCGAGCGGCTCTCCAGACAACGGGCCAACTCCCTCACGAAGGATTGTTGCACAGCCTGGCCAAACTTAGGCAGGAAGAACTCCTCAAACTGATCCAGGATGATGACCAGGTCTTGTCCCGCTTCCAGCGCCGACAACTGCTCGCGCAACGAACCGGGGCCAAGGGGCGCACCCACCGCTCTCGCAATAGAAGCTTTGAGGTCAGCCAGGGGATCGCCCATCACCCTGGTATAAGCCACGCGACACTCGCCGTCTTCCAAAGCTGGCTTGGCTCCCGCCAGGAGCAATGATGTCTTGCCTGTGCCAGATGCCCCCACCAGCACCAGGAGTTGGTGAGCCAGAATGCTGGAGATGAGTTGCTGGGTCTCGGCCTCCCGACCGTAGAAGATGCCCGCGTCCTCCTCGGTGTAGTAATCCAGACGCTTGAAGGGGCGCCCTAGCAGAAATACCTCAGGCTGCTTCTCTTCCTCCCTGGCCCCGTAGGTCTCCAGTGCTGCCAACAGATCCCTCAGGAATATCTCTGCATCGGCCTCAATGACGTGGGCCTCCTTGTCCTCCCAAAATCGCCGGCAATAATCGGAGGGGCTGGGATCAACGGCGTAGCTGCGCCCTTTGAGCCTTCCCAGACGCTGAGTCACCTGAGCCAACATGCTCTTGAGATAGACATCGTCCAGATCGCAGTGAATGAACAGCAAAGTGCTAGTCACCAACTGCTGCAGCACCAGATCGGCCATCATGGGCGAGCGCTGCTCGTATCCGTAGTGATCGTCTTCAGTAATAACGATATTACCGCGCTCGATGTCGCCGAACAGCTTGACCACAGTGGTCTTTTCGGCATCCAGCTCGGCAGCATCAGTGATGGTCATCACCACCTGGGGCCAGCGGCCAACGGCCCGCAGGGCTTGCTCCAGAAGGGTATCAATACTTGTGGTAACAATGAATTGGATGGGCAGTTGAGCGATGAGTTGATGCACCGGTGCGGGGACATAAGAGGGATTAGCCATGATATCGGCTATCGCGGTGATGAGGGCATGGTCTCCCTTAGTCATCTTGAAATCCTGAGCCACCTTCGCCAGAGACATATCAGGCTCGGAGTAGCCACACCGCTCGGCCAGCAAGACGGTGATTTCACGCCAACTGGGCCTGGTCTGCCCCGTCTCCGTTCGGACCACCGTTTCGGAACCCAAGAAGAGGACTACGTTGCCTCCAGCAATTCTCTCCACCAGTTCCTGGGGGATTTGCCTGTACTGAGCCCCGTCGAAGTAATCATTCACCATGATGCCCTCTAGCATTCGAAAACCTGGTTTCTGATCGCTGCCTCGAGAAATGGGCGGTAATGCAACTTGTCTATGGCAAGGGATTTCCAGCCAAATCTGATTATATCATAATGTTTCGAATTGTCAATAACTTGAATACCTCTCTTGAAGAACACGGATCCGTAGGATTTACAGATTCCTTCTCAGTCCAGGTCATTTGATCCGTTAATCCTGCCAATCCGCTGTTCTAAAAGAAAAGGGGCGAGGTCTCCAACGACCCCACCCCTTCGAAATATCTGACTGATTTGAAACAACGGACTAATTCGAGTGGCCCTTACCGCTTGGTATACTGCGGCGCCTTGCGGGCACGCTTGAGCCCAGGCTTCTTTCTTTCCTTCATGCGCGCATCGCGGGTCAGAAAACCCCCCTTGCGCAAAACGGGCCGCAGATTTGGATCGGCCACTAACAAGGCGCGAGCGATACCATGACGTACAGCTCCCGCCTGACCAGACACACCGCCTCCCTGAACCTTGACCGAGACATTGAACGTACCTACGGTATCCGTGACCTTGAATGGATCCAGCAAGGACGACGCATCACCCTCCCGCGAGAAGTACTCCTCCACGGGCTTGTCGTTGACGACGATTTTGCCCTCACCAGGGTATAGCCGCACGCGAGCGCTAGCCGTCTTGCGTCGTCCTACTCCCTCATAATAAACAACTGCCATTTACCTCTCCTCTCACAATTCCAGCACCTTAGGCTGTTGAGCCTGATGGGGATGGGAATCACCCGCGTAGACCTTGAGTTTTTTCAACATCCTGCGACCCAGTCGGTTCTTGGGCAGCATCCCCCGCACTGCGGCCTGCAACACCCGCTCTGGATGTTTCTGCAGTTGATTCCTCAAGCTGATGCTTCTGATCCCGCCGGGATAGCCAGTATGACGATAGTACATCTTTTGGTCCAGCTTCCGGCCGGTGACCTGCACTTTTTCGGCGTTGACCACAATGACGAAGTCACCACAATCGAGGTGCGGAGAGTAGATTGGCTTATGCTTGCCCTTCAGCACCTGGGCGATCTGCGAAGCCAGCCGCCCCAATGTCTTCCCCTCAGCATTCACCAAGAGCCACTCTCGTTCTATGTCCTCTGCTCCAACTGTATACGTCTTCACCTACGAGTCCTCCGACTACGGCGAGACTTCGGCGAGCGTCGCTACCCTCACGGCAGAGCCGCTCAGTCCAGCCGTCAATAGTTTACCTTTATCAGACATAACCCATGAGGGGGAGCAACCTGGCCAGCCCTATCGCGCTCAGCAGATCGTAGAATCTCCTCAAATCCACTGGGGGAGAGCTTCCCTGTTCCCACCAACAGCAGCGTACCTACCAGACTCCTCACCATCCGATACAGAAAAGCGTTGGCTACTATATCGAAGTAAACGAATGGCTCCTCTGGAGCCCATTGGGCCTGGTACACCTCGCGCACAGTGTTATCGCCCTGAGGCGCCCGCCCGAAAGCGGCGAAATCGTGGCTCCCCACCAGGGCTCTAGCCGCCTCGTTCATGGCCGCCAGGTCGAGAGGGTGAGGAAAATGGTAGGCGAATCGCCGGGCTAACGGTGAACGCAAGGGCTGGTTGTAGATGGTGTAGCGATACCCCCTACTTACGGCGTCAAAGCGGGGATGAAATCCCCGGGACGCCGGCCCCAGCTCGCACACCGCGATGTCTTTTGGCAAGACAGCACTTAGGGCGCGCTGAAGCTCTTCAACAGGATGTCGCCAGCCTGTGCTGAAGGCGATAACCTGTCCCTGGGCATGAACGCCAGCGTCAGTTCGGCCAGCCCCAACGATCCTGCACCGCTCTTGAGTAACCGATGCCAGCGCCCCTTCTATTTCCCCCTGAATCGTTCGACCTTGGGCTTGTACCTGGAAACCGAGGTAATCGGTGCCATCGTACTCAATGACGGCCACGAGTTTTTGGACATTGGCCGCTGGTTGCTGGTCATTAGCGTCCGCCCTCCGGCCTCCAGCTTCTAGCTTCCAGCTTCCAGCTTCCAGCACCCAGCTACTCCACCAATTCTAAAAGAACCATGGGCGCCCCATCGCCCTGCCGTCGTCCTAGCTTGAGTATGCGAGTGTAGCCGCCAGGGCGATCTTCGTAGCGGGGAGCCAACTCATCGAAGAGTTTCGTAACGATGGTCGGATCGTTCAACCTGGCGGCGGCTAGCCGACGGGCGTGCAGGTCGCCGCGCTTACCCAAAGTGATCAGCTTCTCTGCCTTCCCCCGAACGGCCTTGGCTTTGGCCTCCGTGGTCTTTATCCGCTCGTGGCGAAACAGTTCAGTTATCAGATTCTTGTATAGAGCTCTGCGATTGTCGCCGGAGCGGCCTAGCGGCACGGTGCAGGCGGTGGTCGAGTTGCTCGATCCGCCGCGATGCCCCGGCATCGGGGCAGCCGGTCCGGTCGACGATGCGCCGGCGATTGATCCGCAGCATATTCACGGCGCGGACGGCCTTGGCAACAGCGGACTGACTGTGGCCGATTTGCACCACCGGCACCCGTCGGAAAAAGTGATCTACGACGCCGTCGGGAATGCTCCCGATGAGATCACGCTCATCACTTTGGGGCCGTTGACGAACGTGGCCCGGATGTGTCAGCGCGATCCGGAACTCGCTTCCAGCGTGGGGCAGATCGTCATCATGGGCGGGGCCCAGATCGGCCGCGGCAACGTCACGCCCGCGGCCGAGTTCAACATGTACTACGATCCGGCGAGCGCGCGGGCCGTGTTTCGTTCGCCCACGACGAAGACGCTGATTCCGCTGGACGTTACCCGGCAGGTGATGATGACGCTTGATCTGCTCGAGGCGTTGCCGGACGAGACGACCCGCGCCGGGGGGTTCCTCCGCCGCGTTGTTCCGGTTGCGTTTCGTGCGCAGCGACAACGGCTCGGACATGAGGGGAGTGAGATTGCGCGTGGCGCGGACAGTGGTCGACGACCAAGGACGTGGAGTGAGTCACCCGCCCACAGACGAATCCACGGTGGTTGGAAAGATATGAGAACCGGGGGCGACAGGTCGACCGCGTGTGGTGCGA
>CAZGKH010000283.1:0-2230 GCA_964525665.1 uncultured Anaerolineae bacterium
TATCCTTCAGGCTGTGGACTGCCAGGTCTATCTCACCCTGCAGCAGCGCCTCCTCAATCTTCTTGACGAAGAAACCCCTGCCGCCGATCTCGACTAGAGCTACATCGCGCATCACGTCGCCTTTGGTCTCGATCTCTTTGACGACGAACTCCATCTCAGGGTTCAGGCGCGAGAGCTCATTGATCACCCCACGGGTCTGCTTCATGGCTAAGGCGCTACCGCGAGTGCCAACAACGACCACTTCGGCTGAGCTCTGTGCAGGCATCTTAACCACCCTAACTGTCTCCACCTTATCATCAGTAGACGACAAAACCGTGCAGTGTCGGCATGAACAGGTTGACGCCTAAGTAAGTGACGATAACGAAGATGAAGCCCAAGATCAGTAACCATGCCGACCGTCTCCCCCGCCAACCGGCTACATTGCGAAGGTAAAAGTAAACCACATAGATCAACCAAGTGACCAGGGCCATGTTCAACTTGGCATCCCAGAACCAAGGCGCTCCCCAAACCTTTTCAGCCCAAATAGAGCCCGTGATGACGCCCACGGTCATGAAGGGGAGGCCAATGGCGGCCAGTCTGCGCCCCAATTGCTCCATCGCCTCCAGAGGAGGTAGGCGGTAGTAGAAATAATCAGGCCGCCCCTTTTTGAGTTGGCGCTCCGCCAGAAGGTAGACCACCGCCGTAGCAAAGGCGAGGGTGAAGAGGCCATAGGCGAAGAAAGAGATAGTGACGTGAACGGCCAGCCAGTGGCTTTGCAGGATGGGAACAAGGGGCTCAACCCGTCTAGGCAAAACAGAGGCAGCAGCGATAGCCGCGAAGGCCAAAGGGCTGACGAAAGCGCCCAAGACCCTGTAGCCATAACGGTATTCAATCATCAAGTAAAAGATGATGATGACCCAGGCGTAGAAAGACAGGGATTCGAATAGATTGGCCACCGGCGGGCGCCCCGATTCCAGCCAACGGGAAGCCAGGGCTAAAGCGTGCACCAAAGCGCCGACCACCAAGCTGCGTGTTGCCCAGCGCCCCGCACGTTGGCTCTTCAAGACCAGGCATACCTCGTAGAGGATGGTGCCGATGACGTAGATTACTAAGGCAAGGGTAAAGAGTATGTTTATCATGTCCAGTACAGCAGGGCAGCAGTCTACTAGCCCTGCTTCTCACTTAACCCAAAAAGCTCGCGAATGGCCTCGGTATAGAGATAACCGTTATGGTCACTGCCATGTTCTTTGAGGCGAACGATTGGTTGATGGAGCATCTTGTTGACGATGCCGATAGTTAGAGCATTAATGATGTTCTCCTCCCGCTCCGAAAAGTCGCCCAGCCGCCGCATTGCCTTGGCCAACTCCGCGCGGCGGATTTCCTCGGCGTGCTTTCTCAGGTCGGTGATGGTGGGCACCACTTCCAAAGATCGAAACCAAGCCATGAACTTGGCCAATTCCTCATGGATGATGGCCTCTACCTTGCCGACTTCCTTCTGTCGCTCGCGGATGTTGGCCTCCACCACTGCCTGTAGGTCGTCAATGTCGTAGAGGTAGGTGTTTTCGATGCGCTGTACCGCTGGGTCAATGTCACGAGGGACAGCAATGTCTATGAGAAAGAGCGGCCTGTTGCGTCGCATCCGCATGGCCTCTCTGATCATCTCGGGTTTGATAATGAAATGAGGAGCCCCTGTCGAGGTTATGACGATGTCCGCTGTCCACAGGGCGTGAGCGATGCGAGCGAATTCCAGGGCTCGCCCGCCAAAGCGCTCCGCCAGTCCAACGGCCCGTTCATAGGTGCGGTTGGCGACAATGATTCCCCCGACGCCATTGTCAACCAGGTTCTTCGCCGTCAGCTCGCTCATCTCCCCCGCCCCGATGAGCAGCACTTGACGAGAATCCAGATCACCGAAGATCTTCTTGGCCAATTCCACAGCGGCGTAGCTAACAGAGGCAGCGCTTTGGCAGATCCCCGTCTCGGTACGAGCTCGTTTTCCCACATGGATGGCCTGGCGAAAAAGGGCTGACAGCACCCCGCCGGCAGCCTTTTGAGCAGCGGCCTTCTCAAAAGCGTCGCGCACCTGCCCCAGGATCTGCGGTTCGCCAACAATCATCGAATCAATGCCCGAAGCAACAGCGAAGAGGTGAGCCACAGCTTCTTTGTCGTCATAAGCGTATAGGTAGTCGGCAAATTCTCTTTGAGACAATTGATGGAAGTCGGCTATGAAGCGCCGAATCGCCTCATAGCCGCT
>CAZGKH010000283.1:2330-5673 GCA_964525665.1 uncultured Anaerolineae bacterium
CGCTCGGCCACTGCCCCTCCACCCACCACCAAGCAGCGCTCATCCTGCAAGTTAACCAGGCAAATAGGATAACTCTTCATAGCAGCGTTTCACACACAGATTGAAATCACTCTTCCACTACGTAGTCGAAGGTCATGAAGGATATGGCGAAGAAAACTACATCGAAGACCGCAAGTAGCCTCAACCAGTGGGCTATCTCTGAGACTGGTTGGCCATCGAGGATGCCGCCGGTGGCTTTGACGGCGGCGATCATGGCCGGCACCACGACGGGAAAGAGCAGGACGGGCAGCATCACCTCCCGCGACCGGGTGTGGACGGCCATGGCTGAAAAGAGGGTGCCCACCCCGGCGAAGCCCAGGGTGCCCAAAACGACGATCAGGAGCAAGACGGGCTGGAAGAGGGAGATGTTGAACAGGATAGAGAAGATAGGGAGGATCATGGCCTCCACGATCATCATGAAGATGACGTTCCCCAGCATCTTGCCGAAGTAGATGGCGCTGCGATCCACCGGGCACAGCAGCAGGCCCTCCAGACATCCCCTGTCCTTCTCCAGGACGAAAGAGCGGTTCAGGCCCAACATTCCTGCGAAGACAAATGTTACCCAGAGGACGCCAGGGGCCACCTTCCGCACGTCCTCGACCCGCAAATCGAAGGCAAAACTGAAGATCACGATCACCAGCAAGGAGAAAACGAACATCGAACTGAGCATCTCTTTGGTGCGCAGCTCGACCGCCACGTCTTTCTGGACGATGGTCAGCACCTTCCGCATGAAACTCATCGCCCCACCTCAACGTGAAACGTGAAGCGTGAAGCGTGAAGATGGTGGCTATATTCCTCTCGAAAGCTGACCTCGTCCAGGTTGTCTTTTGCTGCCTGGTGGACGATGCGGCCATTGACCAGAATGGCCGCGCGGTCGCAGAGCTCCAGCCCCCGTGCCAGGTTGTGGGTGGTCATCAGCACGGTGCGCGATCTCCCGCCCAGGGACACCAGCACTTCTTTCAGCACGTCTGCGGCGTGTTGATCCAGGCCGGTGTAGGGCTCGTCCAACAGCAGGATGGCGGGGTCGTGCAAGAGGGCCCTAGCCAGGGATAGCCGTTGCTGCATGCCCCGGGAGAAGGTGCGCACCAAGTCGTGGCGGCGATGATCCAGATCAACTCGCTGGAGGAGGGCCGTGATGCTCTCTTCCAAGTCGGGCGCCTCGTACATGCGGCCATAGAAGCGCAGGTTCTCCTCGGCCGAGAGGTCGCCGTAGAGGAGGGTTTGGTGGGAGGCCAGGCCAATGCGTCGGCGCACCTCGTTGCCCTGTTTGGTCAGATCCCAACCGGCCACGCGCACGCTGCCCCTGGTGGGCCTGGTCAGAGTGGCCAGAATGCGGATGAGGGTGGTCTTGCCCGCCCCGTTGGGACCCACCAGGGTCAGGAACTCCCCCTCGGCCACATCCAGGTCAACGCCCTCCAAGGCCATTTTGCCACCGAAAGACTTGACCAGGTCGCGCACTTCAATCATCGCTTCCTCGCCCTCCTGCTTCTTCTCTCCGTCTTCTCGCCTTCTGCCTCCTGCGAATCGCTTTGAGCTCTGGGCTCTGAGCTTCTCTTATCCTCAGGCCATAAGGACACGGTGGCGCCCACCAACAGAAGTGCCCCGCCGATCCAAAGCCACACCACCAAGGGGTTGATCAGGATTTGGAAGGTGGCCGAACCATCCTCGGCTACGGAAGACAGAATCACGTACAAATCTTCTTTGAGACTGGTGCGGATGGCCACCTCTGTCACCCACTGCTCGACATTCCAGTGGAAGTTCTTCTCCGGCATCATGGTGGCGATCTTCCTGCCGTCACGGTAAACGCTCATGACAGTCGCGAACCGATGCTTGCCTGGAGCACTCTCGACCACCAGCCCCTCATTCTCCAGAGTGTAGTCTTTGACAGTTACCGTCTCGCCCTCAGCCAGGGCCACCTGGTACTCGATCTGGTAAAGAGAGGAGCCGATAACCCCCACGGTGATGATGACGATGCTCAGGTGGACGAGGTAGCCGCCGTAGCGCCTGCGATTCTTGGTTATCAGTCGCCTGAAGGCCAGTAGATAGCCCTCTCCCGTCGAGCGGTGGCGGGCTATTGCGCCTCGCAGAAACTCCCAGAGGATGCTGCTGGCCACGAATGCGCAAACAGCGAAGGCCAAAAGGGCAAAAGGCTCTTTGACCCCCAAAAAGAAGATCACCGCTGCGAGGGCTACAGCCACGATGCCGGGGTAGAGCAGCCTTCGCAGGAGCCGTCTGGATGAAGTCTGTCGCCAGCCCAACAGGGGGCAGATACCGATGAGGACGACCAGAGCCAGAGATAGAGGGGCGGAGACACGCTCGAAGAAGGAGGGACCCAGGGCTACCTGCGTACCTCGCACGATCTCGCTGATGGTGGGGAAGACAGTACCGATAAGCACGGCCAAAGCCAGCCCGCCAAATAGGAGGTTGTTGAGAAGGTAGCCAGCCTCACGGGAAAGCAGCGACCTCATCTCCCTTTCGCTAGCCAGCTCCCGACGTCGGTAGAAAGCCAGCCCAAAGGAAACAGTCAGGACAATGACGAGAAAAGCCAGGAAGTAATAACCGATCACCGACTCGCCGAAGGCGTGGACCGACTGGATGATGCCGCTCCTGGTGACGAAGGTGGCGAAGATGCAGAGGACGAAGGTCATGACGACCAGGGCAATGTTCCACACCTTGAAGATGCTTCGTCGCTCCTGCGTCGTCGCCGAGTGCAGGAGGGCTGTACCTACCAGCCAGGGGATAAGGGAGGCGTTCTCCACCGGGTCCCAGCCCCAATATCCGCCCCAGCCCAGCTCCAGGTAGGCCCACCAGGCACCCAGGATGATGCCCATGCCCAGGAAGAGCCAAGAGAAGAGGTTCCAGCGCCGGATGCCCCGTATCCACTTCTCACCCAACTTTCCCGTTACCAGGGCAGCGATGGCGAAGGCGAAGGGCACGGTGTAGGCGGCGTAGCCGATAAACACTACGGGCGGGTGGATGATCATCCAGAAGTTTTCCAGCAAGGGGTTCATACCGACACCTTCGGGGGGTATGACAACGGAGGTGGCGAAGGGGTTGGAAACAAGAACCAAAAGCAAAGCGAAGAAGGCCTGGCAAAAGGCCAACACCGCCAGGGCGTAGGGCTTGAGCTCCTGGCTCCAACTTTCTTCTCGGCGAGCTATGAGGGCGGAGAAGATAGTCAAGAGCCACAGCCAGAGGAGAAGAGACCCCTCTTGCCCGGCCCAGAAAGCGGAGAGAGTATAGACCGTCGGCAAGTAGGTGCTGACGTAGCGGTACACATACTCAACCTGAAAGTCGCGAGTTA
>CAZGKH010000284.1:0-5657 GCA_964525665.1 uncultured Anaerolineae bacterium
TGGGCAAGCCGCCCCGCTTCGTCACCTCGGTTTCAGGCCACGTCAGCCGCTACACCGACCGGGAAACGCTGGAGATCTTCGCCATGGTGGTGGCGGGCCGGGTGAACAAGCTACTGGTGGAGCGATTGCAGGGACTGGGTGTCAACGCCGTGGGGCTGTCGGGGCCTGACGGACGGCTGCTGGAAGGACGGCGGAAGTCAGCCCTGAAGATCGTGGAGAACGGCAAGCGAAAGGTGCTGCGCGGCGAGTGGAGCGGCGTCATCCAGCAGGTCAACGTCTCCCTGCTGAGGCTGCTCCTCGACCACGACTACACGCCGGTCGTCGCCCCACTGGCCATCAGCCACCAGGGGGAGATGGTCAACGTGGATGGCGACCGGGCGGCGGCGGCCGTGGCTGTGACGCTAGGGGCCGAAACCCTCGTCCTGCTGTCCAATGTCCCCGGCCTGTTGCGAGATTTTCCCGACGAGAGCTCGTTGATCCACCGCATCGGGCGCGGGGAAGTGGAGGCCCATTTCCCCTATGCCCAGGGGCGGATGAAGAAGAAGCTGCTAGGGGCCAGAGAGGCGCTGGAGGGCGGGGCGGGCCGGGTGATCCTCGGTGACGGACGGATCGAATCGCCCATCAGCCAGGCGCTGGCGGGCAAAGGGACGGTGATTCAATGACAAATCAACAAATCAACAAATCAGCAAATCAGCAAATCAGCAAATGGGGGAAGTTGGAGGCCAGCCATACCAGCGGGGTGTACACTAAGCGGTCCCTGGTTATCGCACGGGGGGAAGGGGCCAGGGTGTGGGACGCCCAGGGGCGGGAGTACATCGACTGCGTGGGCGGGCATGGAGTGGCGAACGTCGGCCACTGTCATCCCAAAGTTGTGGCGGCCATCAAGGAGCAGGCCGAGAGGCTGATCACCTGTCCAGAGAGCTTCTACAACGACCGTCGGGCGGAGCTGCAGGCCGAATTGGTGCGCATCGCGCCACCGGGGCTGGAACGGGTGTTTCTGTGCAACTCCGGCACCGAGGCGGTGGAGGGAGCCATCAAGTTCGCCCGCCTGGCCACGGGGCGACCGGGCATCATCGCCGCCAAAAACAGTTTTCACGGCCGTACCCTGGGCGCCCTGTCAGCCACCTGGCGGCCCCAGTACCGCCAGCCCTTCGAGCCGCTGGTGCCGGGCTTTGTCCACGTGCCCTATAACGATGCGGACGCCCTAGAAGAGGCTATTGAAGATGATACGGCGGCCGTCATCCTGGAGGTGGTGCAGGGGGAGGGGGGCGTCAAGCCGGGCCACGGCGATTACCTGCGTCGGGCACAGGCGCTGTGCCGGGAACGAGGGGCATTGTTCATCCTAGACGAGGTTCAGACGGGGTTCGGACGCACAGGCCGTATGTTCGCCTGTGAGCACCACGACCTGGAGCCCGACATCCTATGCCTGGCCAAGGCCATCGCCGGCGGGATACCCATGGGTGCGGTGTTGCTAGGACCTCGGGTGGGAAAGCTGCCGAGCAGAGCGCACGGCTCAACCTTCGGAGGCAACCCACTGGCCTGCGCCGCGGCTTTAGCCACCATCCATACCATTGAAGAAGAGAGCCTCCCTCAGCAAGCAGCGGGGTTAGGGGGCTATTTTCTCTCCCGCCTGCGAGACCTGGCCTCGCCCCTCATTCGGGAGGTGCGGGGGATGGGGTTGATAGTGGGCATCGAGTTGAAGCGCCGGGCCGTGCCCTATCTGGCCGCGCTGATGGAACGAGGGGTGCTGGCCCTTTCGGCCGGGCCGATCGTGATGCGCTTTCTGCCGCCGCTGGTCATCAGCCGGGAGGAACTGGAGACTGTGGCAACGGCGGTAGAGAAAGTGCTGTCGTCTGGAGGGAACGGCAATGGATAAATTGGTGTTGCTGCAGGAGATGCTGGAGATCTACAGTCCTTCGGGGAAAGAAGAGGAAATGGCGGCCTACCTGCTGACGCAGATGAGGGACTTGGGCTTCCGCACCTATCAGGACCCGGCCGGCAACGCCATCGGCGTGCTGGGAGAAGGCGAAAGGGAGATTGTACTGCTAGGGCACATGGATACCGTCGAGGGGTTCATTCCCATCCGCCTGCAGGATGGGCGGCTCTACGGCCGGGGGGCGGTGGACGCTAAGGGGCCGCTGGCCACCTTCATCCTGGCCGCAGCCCAGGTGGGGCCTTTGCCGGACAAGCGCATCGTGGTAGTGGGAGCCGTCGAAGAGGAGACGACCTCGAAGGGTGCCCGCTACTTACTGGGCGGCTTCTCTCCCCAGGTAGTCGTCATCGGCGAGCCAAGCGGGTGGCGGCACGTGACCCTGGGCTACAAAGGCCGCCTGCTGGTGACCTATCGCCTGGCCGAGCCCATGCGGCATAGCACAGCCCAGGGACCGTCGGGCTCGGAGCGGGCAGTCAAGTTCTGGAACAGCCTGACCGACCACGCTCGGCAGTTCAACCAAGGCGAACGCTTTCGCTTCCACACCCTGGACGCCTCGCTGCACCGAATCACCGCGCATAACGGCGGTTTCGAGGAAGAAGTGACCATGGACATGACCCTGCGCATCCCCTTCGGCCTGGACGTGCCTGCCTTGAAAGAGCACATGCGAGAGTGGGCGGACGGAGCCGCTGTCGGTTTCAGCGGCGAGGACGCGCCCTACAAGGCAGGCAAGAACAATCCCCTGGTGCGGGCCTTCCTGCGGGCCATCCGTGCCAGGGGCGGGCGTCCCACCTTCAAGGTAAAGCTGGGCACGTCGGACATGAACACTGTCGGCCCAGTGTGGGATTGTCCCATTGTCGCCTACGGACCCGGCGAATCCTCCCTCGACCACACGCCTGATGAGCACATCCAAGTGGAGGAGTTTTACCAAGCGATAGAAGTGATGACGGAAGTGATCCGTGATGCGTGATATTCTGCCCACGGATCGCGCATCACGCAAAAAGCAAAAGGAGGAAACACACGATGAAAAAGGTTGTTTTGGCCTATTCAGGCGGACTGGACACCTCGGTGATTCTGGTCTGGCTGAAGGAGCGCTACGGTTGTGAGGTGGTCACCTTCACCGCCGACCTGGGGCAGGAAGAGGAACTGGACGGGCTGGAGGAGAAGGCTCTCTCCACGGGGGCCAGTAAAGCCTACATCGAGGACCTACGGGACGAGTTCCTGATGGAATACGCCTTCCCCACCATGATGGCCGGCGCCATCTACGAGCGGCAATACCTACTGGGCACTTCCTTCGCCCGCCCGCTAACCGCCAAGCGGCAGGTGGAGATCGCCGAACTGGAGGGGGCCGATGCTGTCTCTCACGGCTGCACCGGTAAGGGCAATGACCAGGTGCGCTTCGAGCTGACCTACAAGGCCCTCAATCCCCGGCTGAAGGTCATCGCTCCCTGGCGGGAATGGGACATCCGCTCGCGAGAGGATGCACTGGCCTACGCCGCGGCCCACAACATCCCGGTGGCGGCCACCGAACGCTCCATCTACAGCCGCGACCGCAACATCTGGCACCTGAGCCACGAGGGCGGGGGGCTGGAAGACCCCTGGCAGGAGCCACAGGAGGACATGTTCGTGCTCACCGTGGCGCCTGAGGCAGCACCCGACGAGCCGCTCTACCTGGAGATTGATTTTAAGGAGGGCATACCCAAGCGTATTGACGGCGTGGCCTTCGGCGCGGTGGAACTGCTGACCCGGCTGAACGAGTTGGGCGGCGCACACGGCGTGGGGCGGGCGGACCTGGTGGAGAACCGCTTGGTGGGGATGAAGTCGCGCGGCGTGTACGAGACCCCTGGCGGCACTATCCTCTACACCGCCCACCGCGGCCTGGAGAGCATCTGCCTGGATCGGGAGACGCTACACTACAAGGACGTCATCGCCCAGCGCTACGCGGAGCTGGTCTACTACGGCCTGTGGTTCACACCGCTGCGGGAGGCGCTGGCTGACTTCGTGCGCAAAACGCAGGAGACCGTCACGGGCACGGTACGCCTCAAGCTGTACAAGGGAAGCTGCACCGTAGTCGGCCGCAAGTCCCCCTACAGCCTCTATCGGGAGGACTACGCCACCTTTGGCGAAGAGGACGTCTACGATCAGGCCGATGCCGAGGGCTTCATCAACCTCTTTGGCCTGCCGATGAAGGTCAAGGCGCTGCTGGACATTGAGGGATTAGGGGTGTCCGGCTATCGCTCGCCCGATTACAGCAAGTTCAAGCGCGATTGAGAGGGGTTTCGGGTTTGGGGTTTCGGGTTTGCAGAAAGTGAGGAGGCAAAACGATGAAACTATGGGGCGGACGGTTCGAGGGAACACCTGACAGCCTCATGGAGCGCTTCAACGCCTCCATCGGCTTCGACTGGCGGCTGTGGGCGGCCGACATTGAGGGCAGCATGGCCTACGCCAGCGCGCTGGAACGCGCCGGGCTGATCACCGCTGACGAGCGCGAGCGGCTTATCCAGGGATTGGAGGCGGTGGCGCGGGAGTTCGAGGCACTTGTCCTGCCCTTGGTCCCTGGGCCCAAGGACCAGGGGGGCGACAAGTACAGGGCCGGCGAGTTCAAGATTACGCTTTCGGACGAGGACATCCACACCGCCGTCGAGCGGCGGCTGGGAGAATTGGTCGGCCAAACAGCGGGCAAGCTGCACACCGGCCGCAGCCGCAACGACCAGGTGGCTACCGACCTGCGCCTCCACCTGATGCGGGAGATCCCGGGCCTGCGCCGGCAACTCGCCGAGCTGCAAGAAGCCATCCTGACCAAGGCGGAGCAGCACTTGGACGTCATAATGCCTGGCTACACCCATCTGCAGCGGGCGCAGCCGGTGCTCTTTAGCCACTGGTTGATGAGCTACTTCTGGATGCTGCAACGCGATCGGGAGCGGCTCGACGACCTGGAGAAGCGCGTCGCCGTGCTGCCGCTGGGCGCGGGCGCGCTGGCCGGCCACGCTCTGGGGATTGACCGCCACTTCCTGGCCGCTGAACTGGGCTTCCGGGCGGTCTGCGAGAACAGCCTGGACGCCGTGTCAGACCGCGACTTCGTGGCCGAGTTCCTGTTCTGGGCCGCGCTGCTGCAAACCCACCTCAGTCGCCTGGCCGAGGACCTGATCTTATGGTCGTCGGCGGAGTTCAGCTTCGTGGAGCTGGACGACGCCTACGCCACCGGCTCCAGCCTGATGCCGCAAAAAAAGAACCCCGATTCGCTGGAACTGCTGCGGGGCAAGGTGGGGCGTTTGGTGGGGCATCTGGTAGCCCTGCTGATCACACTCAAGGGGCTGCCTTCGAGCTACAACAAAGACTTGCAAGAAGACAAGGAGCCACTGTTCGACGCCCTGGACACACTGAAACTGGCGCTGCCGGTGGCGGCGGGCCTGGTGCGCACTTTGAAAGTCAACGCCGAAGCCATGGCCGCCGCGCTCGACGACGCCATGCTGGCCACCGACCTGGCCGACTACCTGGTGCGCCGCGGCGTCCCCTTCCGCCAAAGCCACGAACTAGTGGGCCGGGCCGTGCGGCGAGCCGAGGCGCTGGGCCTGCCGCTGCATGAGCTGCCGCTGGCCGAGTTCCAGGCTATTTCTGATGCCTTCGAATCCGATCTCTACGCAGTGTTCGACCACCGCCGCTCAGTGGAGGCCAGGGACTCCTACGGTGGCACGGCCACAGCCGCCGTGCGGCAGCAAATCGAGCG
>CAZGKH010000285.1:0-5630 GCA_964525665.1 uncultured Anaerolineae bacterium
CTGAGGGAGCCAAGCCATACTACGAGACCGACTGGCCCGCCAAGACCTGTCTGGTCGTCGGCCACGAAGAGCACAGCATCACCCGCGCCACCCTTGCCCTGTGTGACGACGTCGTCTTCATTCCCTTATGGGGCAAGGGACTATCGCTGAACGTGCACGTGGCACTTGCTGTGGCCGTGTTCCACATTCGATATCTGGGACTGGCAGGGGATCCAGCAGGTTTCAGCAGCTAGGGGAGGAGCACTACAGCGGATTAGAAATAAAACAGATACTTGCTCTAATCGCAATCCGCTTCTTTCTAAATCTGTGGTGTGGTCTGCCTGGTCCGAAGGCTGCTCTATCCGTGAATCCTGCCGATCCGTGTTCTTTACTAAGGAGGAACTGATGCGTGGCCTGAAAAACAAACGAGTGCTCATCACTGGCGGGGCAGGCGGCATCGGCACTGCGACGGCGGCGCGTTTCCTGGAGGAGGGCTCGCGGGTCGTGGTGCTGGACCGCGACGATACCGCGCTACGCCGCCTAGACCGCGAACTACCGTCTCTGAGCGGCGCTATCAAAGCCGACGTTTCGGACCCCGGCGATGTGGAGCGGGGCTTTGAGGAGCTGGACAACGTGCTGGGGGGACTGGACGTGCTGATCAACAACGCCGGCATCAGCATCCGGCACCGCTTCCTGGACATCTCCCCCCAGGAGTGGCGCCAGGTGATGGCGGTCAACCTCGACGGCGTGTTCTTGGTGGCCCAGCAAGCAGCGCGGCGCATGCTGGCCGGAGGTGGCGGCGTCATCCTGAATATGGGCTCCACCAACGGCTTGATGGGCTATCCCTACTACGCCGACTACAATGCCTCCAAAGCCGGGGTCATTGAGTTGACCCGTTCCATAGCCCTGGAACTGGCCCCCACGGTGCGCGTCAACGCCGTGTGTCCAGGCTTCATTATGACACCGATGCAGAAAGCGGAATACACCCTGGAGATGCGCCGCGCCTTCGAGGCCAAAGTGCCCCTGGGCAGGCTGGGCCGACCAGAGGACGTGGCCGCCCTCTTCGCCTTTCTGGCCTCTGACGACGCCAGTTTCATCACCGGGCAGTATTTCGTGATTGACGGGGGAGAGATTGCGGGCGGGTTGGCCAGCCAGCGGTGAACCGAGGTGCAACGCACTTCCCTAAGTGCGTTGCACCTGGAGAAGGGAGACAATGGATAGAGTTTTTAGGCTGGATGCAAAGATCGCCTTTGCGATTTTCGTCATCGTTGATCTGGTGTGCGTTGGAATGGGGATGGGTGTTCCGCTCGCCTGCATACTATTCGGTTTTCTCGTTGGATGGTACATCGCCAAGAGAGCGACCATGGCTACAGCAAACGTGAAGGACATTCTCTGGAGAGTTCTCGTCCAGGCGGTCATTACCTCTGCCTTTACCTTCGTTGTGATGAGCGCCATCTGGGGAAGGACTAGCGTCATGCTTTTCGACCCTAGCGCCGACTTTCAGAACTTCGGGCATCCATTCATCCTTTTTGACCCAAAGATAAGCTTCATAGGCTGGCTGGTCTTGATGATACTCATATCGCCGTTCGTACAGTTGTTGACGACCATCTTTGGCTCGTATTTGACGTTGCTGCATTGGGTGAGAAATCGTAGCAACGATAGATAAATCACACTTACACAAGGGAGGAAGTATTATGTCAAGGAAGAACAAACGAACCAACAAGAAGTGGTGGAGGATCAACGTCATCACTGCGGCCCTCCTGTTGAGTGCGGTGGCTGTTGGTTGCGGGCCGAGCAAACCGGCCGTGCCGACCAATCCCGCCGACCGCGCCGACATGTACACCGAGCCGCCGGAGATGCAGATTGACTCTAACAAAAGCTACGTCGCCACCATCTCCACGACCAAAGGCGACATCGTCGTCCAGCTCGACGCCAGCGCCGCCCCGCTCACCGTCAACAACTTCGTCTTCCTGGCCAGACAGGGCTTCTACGACCAGTTGACGTTCCACCGTGTGGAGCCTGGCTTTGTCATCCAGGGAGGCGACCCCACGGGCACCGGGGGCGGCGGCCCCGGCTACACCGTGCCAGCGGAGATCCAGTTGCCCCACGTCGAAGGCGCTATCGCCATGGCACGTAAGGGAGACCAGGTCAACCCTACCCGCGCCTCTAGCGGCAGCCAGTTCTACATCACCCTGGCCCCCACGCCTTTCCTGGACGGCGGGTACACCGCCTTCGGCCACGTCGTCGTCGGGATGGACGTGGTGCAGTCCATCGTCGTCGGGGATGTGATAGAGAAGATCACCATCGCAGAGAAATAGTCATGGTGAAGAAACGAAAGCTGCTCCAAAAAGCCATATTCAGCCCAAAGAACGTTCGGTTTGATGAACTGGTCGTGCTTGCAGAGGCCTTTGGCTTTCGTCTGTCGAGGGTCACGGGCAGTCATCACATCTTTGTCCATCCAGAAGTGACGGAACTGATCAACCTGCAGAACGTGGGTGGAAGAGCCAAGCCATATCAGATTCGTCAGTTCTTACGGCTGGTCGAGCGGTACAATCTCACAATGGGAGACGAATCATGAGGGACTACCATATTAACATCTTTTACAGCGACGAAGACGGGGGATACATCGCGGATATCCCTGACCTGGAAGCGTGTTCTGCTTTTGGCAATACGCCCGAAGAGGCACTCAGGCAGGTCAACTTTGCCAAAGATGCCTGGCTCAAGGCCGCCCATGCTGAAGGCAAGCCTATTCCACAGCCCACCTACCGTCCAGTCATATACCAGGTGGTAGCATAGACAACATCCAAGGGGTCTACCATCCGGGCCCACAGAGGAGGACAATCATAATGATCGCCATTACCAATGGCAAGGTGATGACCATCACCCAGGGCACGTTCGATGGCGGGACGGTGCTCGTCGAGGACGGGCGCATCGTCGCTGTGGGAGAGGACGTGGAAATCCCAGAGGACGCTGAAGTGTACGACGCCACGGGCAAGGTGGTGATGCCCGGCCTGATTGACGCTCACTGCCACGTGGGGCTGTTCCCCGACGGCATCGGCTGGGAGTATTCCGACGGCAACGAGCTGACCGATCCCATCACGCCGCACTTGCGCGCGCTGGATGCGGTGCACCCCGAAGACCCGGCCTTCAAGGAACTAGTGTCCGCCGGCGTAACGACGGTGCTCACCGGCCCCGGCAGCGGCAACCTCATCGGCGGGCAGTGGGTGTGCCTCAAGACTGCGCCCAAGCCCAGCGTGGAGCAGATGGTGCTGCTGGAGCCGGCGGGCATGAAGATGGCTCTGGGCGAGAACCCCAAGCGGGTCTACGGCGAGCAGAAGAAGGCGCCGTCCACGCGGATGGGCAACGCAGCCGCCTTGAGAGCCGCGCTGGTGGATGCCCAGAACTATCTGGAGAAGTGGCGCCGCTACGAGGCAGACCTGGCTGATTACCAGGCCAAAGTCGAAGAAAAAGACGAGGACGCGGAAGAGCCCAAGCCGCCGGAGCGCGATCTCAAGCTCGAAGCCTTGGGCAAGGTGCTGCGCCGCGAGATGAAGGCCCGCGTCCACGCCCACCGCGCCGACGATATGCTCACCGCCATCCGCATCGCCGAGGAGTTCGACCTGGACCTGACGCTGGAGCACGCTACCGAGGGCTACAAGATCGCCGACATCCTGGCCGACAAGGAAATCCCCGTCACCGCCGGACCGATTCTGTTCTCTCGCGTCAAATACGAGCTGAAGAACATGACGCCCAAAAACCCCAGCCTGATGGCCAAAGCGGGCGTCAAAGTAGCCATCCAGACCGATGAAATGTCGGCGGTCAAATACCTGACCATCAACGCAGCCCTGGCCATGCGTGAGGGGATGTCGGAAGAAGAAGCGCTGAAGGCCATCACCATCAACCCTGCCGAGATCATCGGCGTGGCCGACCGGGTGGGCAGCCTGGAGGTGGGCAAGGACGCCGACCTGGTCGTCTTCAGCGGACACCCCTTCGACTACCGCAGCGTGGCCGAGTTGGTGCTGGTGGATGGCCAGGTGGCCCACAAGCGGGAATAGGAGAGTGATATACGCATAGACACAACAGAAGGAGGTATCCTTTCAATATTCTGCAGTAGACACGTAGGACAAATCGGCAATTTGTCCCACATTCCCCGGCTTTCTGAGAAGATACAGGAGGAGCTTGTGAATAAAAGAGATTACACTCCGTTGCTGGACGAGCTTGCCGAAGCGTACAGACAGCGTGCGCCCAAGTCGGCAGCATTGAACGAAAAGGCGAAGGAATACCTGGTGGATGGCGGAAGCCACACGCTGCGGCTCATCCAGCCCTTCCCGCCGCGTATCACTGTCGCCCAGGGCGCCTGGATCAGAGATGAGGACGGCCACGACATTCTGGATTTCTGGCAGGGACATCTTGCCAATGTCCTGGGGCATAACCCCGAGATCGTTACGTCGGCGCTAGCTCGCGCCTTCGAAGGCGGCTTTGGCTTGCAGACCGGCTTCGTGGACAAGTTGCAGGCTGAGATAGCCGAGATCATCTGCCGGCAGACCGGCGCCGAGCGGGTGCGTCTCACAACCAGTGGCTCCCTGGCAACCATGTACGCCATTTTGCTCTCTCGCGCCTTCACCGGACGCGATCTGGTGATGAAAGTGGGCGGGGGATGGCACGGCGCGCACCCCTGGGGACTCAAAGGCGTGGGCTTTCACGATGGATTCCAGCAGGTGGAAAGTGAAGGTCTACCGCCAGCCGTGACCGACCAGGTCGTCGTCACCCGCTTCAACGACCCGGAAATGTTGCGCCAGCATTTCGAGCAGTACGGCGACCAGGTGGCTTGCTTCATCGTCGAGCCGTTCCTGGGCGCGGGCGGCACAATGCCGGCCGCGCTTGAATACCTGCAAACCGCTCGCCAGTTGACGAACCACTACGGGGCAGCGCTCATCCTCGATGAAGTGATTTCCGGCTTTCGTTTCCGCGCCGGAGATGCCGGTGCGCTATACGGTGTGCAGCCCGACCTGGCCACCTTTGGCAAGATCATCGGTGGCGGGATGCCGGTGGCCGCCGTGGCCGGCCAAGCAGATATTATGGGCTTGGTCGGACACGCGGCGGGCAGCCGGGTCAAGTTCTCCGGAGGCACTTACTCGGCGCACCCCGCCTCGCTCCTGGCCGCCAAGACCATCCTGACATACCTGATTGAGCGCGAGGACCAGGTCTACCCCCGGCTGGCCGAGTTGGGCGAGAAGATGCGACGGACAATGGAGGCAGCCTTTTCTGAGGAGGGTATCTACGCCCGCTGCACAGGCTATGGCAACGAGGCGCTGCCCGGCAGCTCTTTGTCTTGGGTGCATTTTCCTTATCGGGACGACGTTCAACTGGACAAACCAGACGTGGTGCTCGACCCATCTATGTGCGACGTCGCCCTCAGCCGCACGGTGCTGGGACCGGCCTTGCTGTTGGAGGACGTGTGCATAATCAAAGGTCACGGCGCAGCTTCCGCCGCCCACACGGAGGCGGACCTGGATTTCCTGGGCGATGCCTGCCGCCGCGTGGCCCGTCGCGTCAAAGCGAGTTACTAGCTCGACAATGCTAGATTTCACCTCAGGTGTCATTGCGAGCTGCTCCATAGCGCGGTCGCGCTACTCATACGGGCAGAAACT
>CAZGKH010000286.1:0-5608 GCA_964525665.1 uncultured Anaerolineae bacterium
TTCAGGGCAACACAGCGGATCGCAATGGGGGGTGGGGGTTCCTCTCAGACTACGATTCTCCGAACGGTGACCTGCTGGCCGGCAATTCGGCCAACGAGAACGGCGCCGGTGAGTTCGGGGAGGTTGATTTCGAAGCGGTAGACTTTGCGGCCTACACAGACATCAATAATCCGTGTTGAACTGAAAAGGAGAATACTATGAAGACCTCAATAAGGACTTTCCTGGTACTGATCAGCATTGTAGCCGTTCTGCTATCCATAACCCCCACTCTTAGCGCTGGGGACGGAGGACAGAACAGCAGACCTTGTGGTGACGAAAAGGTCACTCTTTCTGATGAAGTGAGTGATGCCACGGCTGGGCATGAAGCTTCATCTTCTCTTGCTCCAGACTTGTCTGCTGACCAGCTCGAGGTTACCGAGTCGCCGGCGACGATAACCCTTGAGGCATCGGAACCTACAGACATTCGCCTCGGCATTCTGGCCACCGACAAACTAGTCGCCCCCACCATCGCCGGTTCTGCCCTGGCTGGCGAGCTACTGACGGACTCGGTCTTGATCGTCCAGCCTGACGGCACGGCCTCCTTCGCCTACTCCGATCTGTTCTCGCGTCACTTCCGTGGTCGCCAGCAGCACCTTGCCCCGGGCGAAGACCTCGAGCACTTGCTCAATCTGCCTGATGGTTACCCAAGACCAAAGGTGCTCCTCGACACTCACAGCCTCGACGTCGAGTACTTGATCTTTGATAGCGAAGGTGACCATCTATGGTGGGCGGGTGAGATCGTCTATAAGTTCGACCTTGGCCTCCCCGTGACGGACTTCCGTCTTTCGAGCGCTGACGGACGCCGCAAAACTATGATTGGAGACCCAGCGTGGCAAGAGGCGGGCCGCGGCGTCGAGATCCTGGCCTCAAACGACGGAACGACCTGGACTGAGATCTGGCGATCGCATGGCAGGGGGGAGGTGAGCGAGGTTGATGCAGAGTTCCCTTCGTCGCTGCTTGGCTATCCAACGGCCTACTTGAAGTTCCGCGGCGAGGAACACATGCTCTTCGATCTCCACGTCTCGGCCGAGCTCGACGCCTCAGAACTCGCGTCCATCCTCCATTTGGAGGCCGGCAGCACTGATCTCGAATTCACCGACGCCGCCAACTCCTCCCACCAGGCCATCATCTTCTGGCAGGGCTCGGGCGTCCGTCGAAGCGCCACGGACACCGACCAACTCGAATATCCCGCCTCGCAGCCCCAGGTAGTGGAAAGCGAAGATGGCATCACCATTCTGTTTCCCGAACAGGTTGGCATTTCCCTGCAACGCTCCCCAGGAAAGGGAATCACCGGTATTCAGCGCCTTTTCGTCGGACAGCGCGCGGTTCTGTCTGCGCCGCCTGTGACCATCACGCCACCCTGGCTCGATACCCTCAGCGACGGCGAGGTGGGCGGGGTGACGGATTGGGCGGCGTACCTGGAGGAGCGAGCGGCTATCAATGAGGGAATACCGGAAGAGGAGTGGAGATGGCCCCAACGCGGCGGACGCGAGACGCACACGTTGGATCTCGACGGTGCCGAGTATTTGGGCTACCGCGCGGATGAGGGATCAGTGGCCATCCGCACGCGGGTATCGGACGGCGATGTGACTGGCGAGATGGAGTGGATCATCTCGCCAGTTAGCAGGGAACTCGGTGATCGCAGCTACAGCGGTCTGGGCTGGAAGGTGAAGGTGATGGAGGGGCTGGGACAAGCCACCACGCTGCGCGTCATGGAACCGGCGGTCATACGCTTCGGTGACTGGGCGTTCGCCCAAACCTGGGGCGACTTCATTGAGACGGGCGTTGATTTCTCGACACCGTTCAATGTGCCCGAATACTGGTATTTCGGGGACACACAGCCGTTTTACTACGCGGGTGGCCCAGGTGGATCGGTGGTGAGTTTCTTCGACACGCCAGTGGCGGCCCAGGTCGCGATAGCTGAGGAAGCGGGCCGGCATCTTCTCAACCTGCGGGTGCCGCTTGGCGCGGGCCTCGTTCGCGAGACGCCGGTGAAGGTCTGGTTGTGGACCGACGACGCGTTTCCCACCAAATGGGCCGCGCTCGACGAGTGGACGGCCGTGTACGACGCGACGGCCGATCGTTACCGAAGCTCCCTGGGCCTGGGCGTCACCGAGCCCCAGCCGGCGCTGATAGCGAATGTTCCGGACGAGGAGTACATGCAGCGCTACTGGGAAAATGGTCCACCGGAGTACGAGGATTCGTTTCACTACAACTTCGCACACTCGAAATTGCTGGAGGCGGCCGAGCTTGGGTTTCGTATCCTCGTCTTTGACATGCACTGGGACACCGATGCCATATACCTACCCACCCCCGAACGATATCTTCCGGGCAGCCTAAGCTTCGGCTCTGGCAACGCTCCCTGGCGACTGGAGATCAACGACGCTCTTGGGGGCGAAAGGGCGCTGCAAGAGCTGGTGGACCGTGCCGACGAGCTTGGCGTGGAAGTCATCCTCTGGATACCTCCTGCCCATCTCTCCAACTCATCGCCGCTGCTGCAGGAGCATCCCGAATGGATCAAGTGGCGCAGCGACGGCATCCCCGAGACCGCTGGCTACAGGGATATCACGGGCACCAGCTTGACCAGCGGCTGGTACGACTACGCCATTGTACAATACCAGGGAATCCAGCAAGCCACCGGATTCGACGGGGTCTTGATTGATTCCTGGTTGACCTTCGCCATGCTGCCCGACGGGAGCGAGGAGCAGCCGGAGCCCCAACTCGACCAGGCAATTGCCCTGCAGCGAGATCTCCAACAGATGGGAGCAGCCCAGATCATGATCGAGGGAACTAGCCCTTTTGGCCTATCGAGCGGCGGCTATGGCTTGGAGGGGTACCTGGGAGGTGGTCCCGAAGGGCAGGCGATGGCGAAGAGGCTGTATGAGCGTATCGAAGGTCGCGAGTATGGCCTCTACCGTTACATCGCCGACACCATACCAGACGCCGCCAGCTACTATCGGGCCCTGGCCTCGAAAGGCGTCATTGGGATATGGAACCTGGACGTGCTCGCCACGCTGCCCGAAGACCAGCACGACGGCATCGTGCAGGCCAATCACGACTACGTGCAGGTGTCGGACAAAATGGAGCGCCGCCATCTCATCGCCGAGGGCGACACCTGGCAGGGCGTCGCCTGGACTCGCCGAGGATCCCGCGATCAGGTGCTATTCGCGTTCGACCGCTTCCACTACCTGCTCGCGGGGCGCGCGACGATTGAGGACATCACGGCCGGCATCACCCTGAGCGCAGAGGGTGGCTTCGAGACGGCGCCCATGCACACCTATATTGTCACCCAGTGTCCCGACTTCGTAGACCCAGCAGGGGTAAGCGTGGAGGACATCATGGCCGTCGCCGTCCGTTGGGGAATGGACAGCGCCGACCCCAACTGGGATTCGCGCTACGATCTCAATGACGATGAGGTTATCACCATCGTGGATGTCATGCTGGTAGCAAAGCATTGGGGCGAGACTTGCCAGAGCTGAGGCGGCAGCCTCCAGGGATTGTGCTACTGAACAGAGTTCCTGTTTTGATTCAAGAAAAAGCCACCTGCATCAATCTCACAGGCGGGTTTTTTCTTTTCCGCATCTCACGCCAAAGACCAATTCTGGCGCAGGCTGCGGAATCGTGGTATACTTGAGGCGCAATCAAACCAGGAGGGGCTATCGTGCAAAAGCTGATCGTTGGCGTAGACCTGGGCGGCACCCAGATCAGAGCGGCGCTGGCCGATGGGGAGGGGCGCATCGTCCGCCGCGCCAGTTGCCTGACCCTGGCGAAGGAAGGGCCAGAGCCGGTCCTCGTCCGCATCAAAGAGTCAATCTATGAGGTGATGGGATCAGCGGATAGGGGGCGATTGCGTGGTATCGGCTTCGCCGCGCCTGGCCCTTTGGATCCCTGGAAGGGCATCGTCATTGATGCCGTGAATCTGCCTGGTTGGAGGAACATCCCCCTGAAAGACCTCATGGAAGAGGAGTTCGGCTTGCCGGTCGTGGTGGGCAGAGATGCTAATCTGGCGGCTTTGGCGGAGCAGCGACTTGGGGCCGGCCAGGGAGTCGCCGATCTGATCTACATCACTGTTAGCACCGGCATTGGCGGCGGGGTCATCGCGGATAACAGGCCGCTATTGGGAGCCCGGGGCCTGGCGGGCGAGGTGGGGCATCAAACCATTGAGGCTCACGGTCCCCGCTGTAACTGCGGAAACATCGGCTGTCTGGAGGCTTTGGCGGCGGGGCCGGCCATCGCTCGCTGTGCCAGGCAGCTCATCAGAACCGGCGTCGGGACGACCATCGCTGATTTGGTTGACGGCGACCTTGATAAGATCACCGCCAAGGAGGTCAACCAGGCTGCTCAGGCGGGCGATCCGGTGGCCATTGAGCTCTTCCGCCAGGCCGGGTTCTACATCGGCGTCGGGATAATCAACTTGTTGCACCTTTTCAACCCCAGCCTGATCATCATCGGGGGGGGCGTAGCCAAAGCCGGCCATCTCCTCTTCGAGCCTATCCGGGCCACGGTGCGTGAAAGGGCCATGGCGGGTTTTCCGTGGGAAGACGTTCCCATCGTGCCCGCCACCCTCGGCGACGACGTGGGTCTCCTGGGCGCGGTGGCTCTGGTGGTTTTACGAGGCACTGCAACGAATTGGAAATGAAACGAATCCTTGATCGCCGAGGGTCTCCTGACCGAGGCGCATGGGGGCAAGGGCTCGGTCGGAGACCTCGCCCAACGTCGGAGACCTTGCCCAACGTCGGAGACCTCGCCCAACATGGAGGCGTAGGAGGGTGCGAAGATGATCACTCAATTGGAGATCAGCACCAAGTCGCGCGCTGAGCTGGTAGACATCACGGCAGAGGTGCAGCGAACTGTGAGGGAGCAGGGGCTGCAAGGCGGCCTCTGCCACGTCTTCGTGCCCCATACCACCGCTGGCCTGACCCTCAACGAGAATTGGGATCCCAGCGTGCGGGCCGATATGCTGATGGAGCTCGATAAGATCGTGCCCTGGCAAGACGGCTACCGTCACGGGGAGGGCAACTCGGCCGCTCACATCAAGGCCAGCCTGATGGGATTCTCGCAGATCCTCTTGGTGGAAGACGGCCGCCTGGTGCTGGGCGCCTGGCAGGGGCTTTACCTGGCCGAGTTCGACGGGCCGCGCTGCCGCCGCGTACTGGTCAAACTGATGAGCGGCTAGAGTGGACATAACATATAAGCGTCTACCACAGACGATGGAGGAGAATTCATCGCCAGCGGCTCACTTGATCGTGATAGAATTGTTGAATGAACACAGAATTAGCGTGAAATAGTTGGAAGGCGCTGCCGGACTATGGGCCGTCAGCAGCAGGTGATAGTTGATAATGGACATAACGTCGCAGGTCTTAGATGATATTCTGCCAAAGGTAGCCAAGCCCGCCCGCTACACAGGCCATGAGTGGAATAGCGTGGTCAAGGAATGGGAGCAGGTAGAGGTCAAGGTGGCCCTGGCCTATCCAGACGTCTACGAGGTGGGCATGTCCAATCTGGGCCTGATGATCCTCTACGACGTCCTCAACAGGGAAGATGGTGTCCTGGCCGAGCGGGTCTACGC
>CAZGKH010000287.1:0-5603 GCA_964525665.1 uncultured Anaerolineae bacterium
CCTGCTTCAGCACTAGAAGGCGAACGCAAGCTCGTCACCATCATGTTCGCCGACATATCGGGCTTCACTGCTTTGGCCGAGACCATGGACCCCGAGGCGGTGCGGGACCTGATAAACGCCTGCTTTGACCATTTGGTGCCCGTGATCGAGAAGTACGAAGGCACGGTGGACAAGTTCGTTGGCGATGCCATCGTGGCCCTGTTCGGAGCGCCGGTGGCGCACGAGAATGATCCTGAGCGTGCGTTGCGCGCAGCTTTGGAGATGCGGGACGCGCTGGCGGCGTTCAACCTGGAGGTGCCTGGCACTTGGGAAGTGCCAGGCACCTTGGATCTGAGGCTGCATTTTGGCATCAACACCGGCTTGGTCATCGCCGGTGGCATTGGGTCGGAGGGACGACAGGAGTACTCGGTGATGGGCGATGCGGCGAACGTGGCATCGCGGTTGGAGGAGGTCTCGGAGCAGGGAGAGATCTTAGTCGGGCCAGACACCTATCGCCTGGCTGCGCCGCTTTTCGAGTTCGAGACGCTGGAGCCCGTACAGGTGAAGGGAAAGGCCGAGCCTGTTCCCATCTACCGCCTGCTGACCTCCAGGGCTGTTTCTGGCAAGGTGCGGGGTGTCATCGGTTTGGAATCGCCGCTGGTGGGGCGTGAGGCTGAATTGACTGCGCTGCGAGAGGCCGTGGAACGCCTTCGGGCCGGCGTGGGTGGCATCGTGACCATAGTGGGGGAGGCAGGCATTGGCAAGTCGCGCCTGGTGGCGGAGCTGCGTGGGGGCGCGGTCACCGCGCCCCTGCAATGGGTGGAGGGTCGCTGTCTGTCCTATGGCACGTCCATCGCCTATCTTCTCTGGTTGGATGCCCTGCGGAGCATGCTGGGCGTGTCGGTAGAGAGCCCGACCGTCGAAGTGCGCGATGCACTGCGACAATGGGTGCAGACCCTGTGCCCAGACTACTTCGACGATGTCTACCCCTACCTGGGCCGGCTGATGGCGTTGCCCCTGGAAGAAAAGGAAGACACGGTCACACTTCAGAATATGGAGGGTGATGCGCTCAAGATGGGCACTTTCCACGCCGTGGAAACGCTCATCGAATGTGCCGCTAACGACGCCCCGCTGATAATCGTCTGCGAGGACCTGCACTGGGCCGATCCCACCTCGCTGGAGTTGCTTGAGCAATTGCTAGCTCCGACCGACCGTGCTCCACTGCTGTTTATCTGCGTCTTCCGCCCGGAGACGGAACACGGTTCCTGGCGCATCAAAGAGATTGCTGCGCGACGTTATCGTCACCGCCACACCGACTTGTGGCTCGATCGCCTCTCGGCTGGTGAGAGCGAGGCTCTGGTGGATAACCTGCTGCACGAGGATAGTATTCCCCAGGAGTTGAAAGAGCGCATCCTGAGCCACGCCGAGGGCAATCCTTTCTATGTGGAGGAGATCATTCGCTCGCTGGTTGACAGCGGGGCCATTGTGCAGGAAGTTGGGCGAGGGTCTCTGACCGAGCCCGCTGGCCGCTGGCAGGCGACTCAAACCGTGGCCGATATCCCCATCCCAGACACGCTGCAAGGGGTGGTCGTGGCCCGCATTGACCGGCTGCCGGAGGAGGCCAAGCGGATATTGCAGATGGCGGCGGTCATCGGGCGGATTTTCCTCTATCGAGTGCTGGCGACCATCGCTGAGGAAGGGAGAGACCTGGATGCCCACCTGCTGACCTT
Source organism: uncultured Anaerolineae bacterium (assembly GCA_964525665.1). GTDB lineage: Bacteria > Chloroflexota > Anaerolineae > VGOG01 > VGOG01 > CAYMKL01. The sequence continues at coordinate 1,710 of CAZGKH010000287.1, forward strand.
GCAGCGAGAGGAGATGATTCGGGAGCGGGCGCGGGCGCCAGAGTTGGAGTACATCTTCAAGCATCACCTGACGCGGGAAGCGGCCTACAACGGCCTGTTGAAGAAGGAGCGGCGGGTTCTTCACCGGCGAGTGGCCGAGACGATGGAGAAGTTGTTCCCCCATCGCATCGAGGAACAGGTTGAGCTGTTGGCCCATCACTGGGAGCAGGCCGGGGAGCAGGAGAAGGCCATCAACTACCTGCTTCAGGCCGGGGATCGCGCTCGCCGCTTGGGCGCCAGCCTGGAGGCTGTGGACTTCTATCAATTGGCTCTTCAGAAAGCGCCGGAGGGGACAGCCGAGTTGCGTCACATTCACGAGGGGCTCGGTGATGTGTACCTCATAAATCTATCCCGCCATGACGAGGCGCTTGAGCACTACAAGTCGTTTCTGGCCTTGGCCGAGTCCGAGGAAGATCTGGCGCGAGGGGCGCGGAAGGTTGCGGATGTATATATGCTGCGTGGTGACTTGGCGAGGGCGCAGAAACACTACGAGGCGGCGCTGGCTCGCCTGAGCTCTCTCCCACCTCTCGCAGAGGCCAGCCGTATTCACTGCGGACTTGCATATCTTCTCATGTCTGGAAATCGGTTGGATGATGCTGTGCAGTATGCTCGTGCAAGCCTTGAGATTTCTGGTCAGATCTCTGATGTCAGGGGATTGGCCGATGCGAACAGGGTCATGGGCGTCATCGCCAGTCACCGGCGGGATTTGGAAGTGGCATGCGAGTACGACGAACGCAGTCTGGCCCTCTATCGTGAGTTGGGCGATCTAGCTCGGACAGCTCAGACCTGCAACAACGTGGGCGATAGCTACCGATTGTTGGGCCAGATGGATCGGGCTTTGGAATACATTACCGAGGGCTTGGAACTCGCCAGACGCATAGGTGACACGCGAGATGAGGCGCTGCTACTTCTGACAATGGCCGAGTTATTCCTTGACCAAGGGCAATGGGAGACAGCCGTTGCGCACCTGGAACAGGCGTTGCCTTTGGCCGAGGAATCCGGTGCGGCGTCTCGAATCATTCAGGCTCATCAGTTGCTTGGCTCGGCTTACCAGGGTGTGGGGCAGTTGGCGGATGCGGAATGCCATCTGAAGACAGCCGAGGCCCTGAGTCGGGATACGCAGCATCTTCGATTCGCAGCCGGGATATGCCTGGATCTGGGACGGCTCAATGCTACGCAGGGTGATTTCGACGAGGCCCTGAAGTACATCGAGTTGGCCCTGGACGCTGCCGGGCCGGAGCCTTCAGATGCATTCCTTGGTCTGATGCATCGCTGCTACGGAGACCTGCATGGCTACCGCAATAATTGGGACGACGCGGCGGCGCATTTGGAAGAGAGCCTGATGTTCTTAGAACGGGCCAAGCTCCCGGCGGAAGTGGGCAAGACGCGCCTGGGCTTGGGTGCGGCCTATGCGAGCCGCGGAGAGGAGGACGACAGGGGGCGCGCCTGTGAGCAGTTGCTCGCGGCGCTGTTGATCTTCCGCCAGATTGCGGCTCGAGGGTATGTGAGTGAGGTGGAGGCGCGGCTGAGGCAGTTGGGGTGCTGACGATAGCGTCCTGACGCTTTGCTCGACTGGGCTGCGCCATCACCGGGAAGCCAACTTAGTAAAGTAGACAAGGAGGATGATATGGGATACACGAAAGAGGAACGCTTCGCCGCCTTTGTCCTGATCTGGACGGAAGAGGGCAGGGCCGACGAGGTCGCTCAGACCACGTCCACCAAACGCATCGTGGAGGGCGAAGAGCGAAAGCAAGTCACAGCCATCGTTCGCTGGGCTGCCGCGTCCAGAGGGGAACGGTCAGATGCACCCGACGTCATCGCTGGGATCAGCGCCACGGACGAAGATTCCATTGTGCAATTGGTGCAGGAGATCGAGAGACTCCCGGGGTTGAGGAACCCGAATGGTCCACAGACGGTGTACGTGAATCCTCGCTATGTAGAGGGATGGCAGAGCCCACACAACGGCTGGCCCTAAACACTAACCAACACTATGACCAGTCGCATCACTGGCCGTCCGCCAACCCCCAGCGGACGGCCGCCCCTTAACTTAATGAGAACAAATGAGGAGAGTCAAAATGGATGAATCAATGATTAGCGCCCTGCGCGAGGCGCCCTTTCTCACTTCCCTGTCCGATGATGATCTGCGTCACATCGCAGAGTCCGTTAAAAAGAGAACTTATCCTGCCGGCCACGTCATCGTCCAGGAGAACGCGCTGGGGGATACGTTCTATATCATCCATAAGGGCAGGGTTGAGATCACCAAATGGTTTGAGGACGGTGAAGAGATGGTGTTGGCAGTTTGTGGTGATGGCGATTTCTTTGGTGAGATGGCCTTGCTCGAAGGCGGTCCTCGTTCTGCTACGGTGAGAACGCTGGAGCCGACCACCATCCTGGAGATTACTCGCTCTGGTTTCGTCTCTTTGCTCCAGAAAGCCCCTGCACCGGCTTATGAGTTGATGAAGGAACTGAGCTCGCGCCTGCGGGATATGGATGCCAGCATGATCGCTCGTCTGCAACGCAAGAACGAACAGTTGCGCCAATCTTATCTGGATACCATCACTGCTGTGGCCAATGCTATCGAAGCCAGGGATCCATACACAAGAGGACACACAGAGCGTGTGACCACCATAGCCAAAGCTATCGCCCGGCGGATGGGTTGGGATGAAGAGCGGTTGTCCTCCCTGCAAGTTGGCGCGCTACTCCATGATGTAGGGAAGCTCGGGGTGGCCGATGCCATCCTCCTCAAACCCGGGCCTCTAACTGATGCTGAGTACGCGGAGATAAAGATACATCCTGAGGTGGGCCGACGCGTGCTTCATGGCATCTCTTACCTGGAATCGGCCATCCCCGGCGTGCTGCATCACCACGAACGCTACGATGGGCAGGGTTATCCCGATCGACTCGCCGGCCAGGATATCCCCCTGGCTGGGCGCATCCTGGCCGTGGCCGATGCTTTCGATGCCATGACCAGCGACCGGCCCTATCGTCGGGCCATGAGCCCCCAGACAGCCATAGCTGAACTGAAGCGAGAAGCCGGAGCGCAATTTGACCCTGAGGTGGTGGCCGCCTTCATGCGAGCCTGGCAGGGCAGTGATTTGGCCTCTTTGTTGGCTTAAGAGACCCGGCAAGTTATGTGTCAGGTCTAGGATGTTGGAGTGATCGGGAGACCGAGATGAAGTGTCCCAAGTGCAACACCGAAAACCGTGAAGGCGCCAAGTTCTGTGTGAACTGTGGGGCCAAGCTGATCCTCGCTTGCCCTCAGTGCGGGACCGAATTGCCTCCCTCTGCCAAGTTCTGCGACGCCTGCGGCGCGCAGGTCAGTGCGCCACCACCTGAGGTTCGGGAGGAGCCTGGCATCCTTAGCGGAGCCATCCAACGCCTGGTGCCCAAGGAGTTCGCCGAGCGGCTGCTGGCGACGCGAGGCCAGGTGGGCAGGGAACGCCGCATGGTGACCATCCTCTTCTCCGACGTGAAAGGCTCCATGGCCATGGCCGAGAACCTGGATCCCGAAGACGTGATGGAGATCATGGACGGAGCCTTCGACGTGCTGATCGAGCCCATCTACCGCTACGAGGGCACGCTGGCCCGGCTGATGGGCGACGCTATCCTGGCCTTCTTCGGCGCGCCCATCGCCCACGAGGACGATCCCGAACGGGCCTGCCGCGCGGCCTTGGAGATCATCGAGGGGGCGCAGAGGTACGCGGCTCGTCTGGAGGAGGAGCGGGGCATCAGCGGCTTCAACGTGCGGGTGGGGATCAACACTGGCTTGGTCGTCGTCGGGGAGGTGGGTTCGGACCTGCGGGTGGAGTACACGGCCATGGGGGACGCGGTGAACCTGGCGGCGCGGATGGAGAG
>CAZGKH010000288.1:0-5577 GCA_964525665.1 uncultured Anaerolineae bacterium
TGGTCAGCCTGATGGTAGGCGCCGGCGTCCAGGTGGAAGAGGTCCGCCGAGGCAAAGCCAGCCTGGAAGAAGTATTCCTAACCCTGATGGAGGAAGAGAGATGAAAGACGATATTCTGACCGTGATGTGGAAAGAGAGGAAAGGGCTGTTTCGCGTCCGGGGCCGTCGCGCCCAGGCCCTGCTAGCCATGTTCAGCCCGGTTCTGCTGGCCATCTACTTTCCATTGCAGGAGGGAGCGGCTTGGGTGGAGAACCCGCTGTCTCTCCTACTCGCCTTTGTTGCCCCGCTTATCCTGGTGGGAATCTCCATCCCCGACTCCTTTGCCGGCGAGCGAGAGCGGCACACCCTGCCCACCCTGCTGGCCAGCCGCCTGTCCGACCGGGCCATCCTGTTCGGCAAGATCATCACCTCAGTGGCCTTTGGCTGGGGCGTCACGCTGGTGCTCTTGCTGATAGGCCTGGTGACGGTGAATGTCGCCCACTGGGACGGCCACGTGCTATTCTACAAGCCGTCCATTCTTCTGGCTGACCTGGCATTCAGCTTCCTGGTAGCGATGCTCACCGCTGGAGCGGGGGTGCTGTTCTCCCTGCGGGCGGCGACGGCCCAGGAAGCCCAGCAAACCCTGATGGCCGTTCTCTTGATTCCCCCCATGATACTCCAGTTTGCGCTGTTCGCCATTCTGGGATCGGACTCTGGAAAGGCCCGCTTCAGAGAAGTGTTGGGGGCTCTCAGCTTCGAGCAGGTCATCCTCGCCATCGTGGCCGCTCTGCTGGTGTTGGATGTGGTTCTGCTCATGGCGGCCATGGCCCGCTTCAAGCGAGCGCGGTTGATTCTGGGCTAAAGACGGACAGGGCGACGGTGATGCTCACATTTGTCAACACTAATCTTCGGAGGAAAAATGCTAGCGAAAAGAAATGATCAGACCGCCATTAGTATCCCGGGAGCCTTGAAACTGGTCGGTATCATAACAGGTGCGTGGGCTATCCTCGTTGTCCTGGCAGCGACTCTGGCTTATCTCCCTGAACATCCCGACTTTTCACTATTCACCACCTATCTAAGTGACATTGGGGATACCGCTGGTTGGCCGCAGATCCTGTTCAATTCAGGGACGCTCATTGCTGCTCCCATGCGTTATCTCATCATTTTATATGTCCTGTTCGTGGTACTTTCTTTCGTCCCTCACCGTCAGCCCACAGTTGCTTCCGCGTCTGTTCTTGATGGGTGTTCCGACGGCCTTCGTGTTCATCCCACTGGCCGTATGGGTCTTGGGTAAAGGACGCGCCACAGCAGATGCTTCGCTCCTCCCCTTCATCCCTCCCAGGGTTGGGGGGGAAAGAGGGGGGGCGGTCATGCCCGTCCAACAGTGGATTTGGAAACTGGCTATCATTTCAGTTGTGTATCTTGTCCTGTATTGGGGAGCAGGTTACTTCATCGCCTGAGGGTGGGTTGCATTTTAGAGGAACCCATAACGACGATGAACGAAACAAATGAAAAAGAAACTTCCAGGGTCTGGTACCAGATCACCCAGGAGACGACCATCTCACTTAGCGCGGATATGTGGGGCTTGCTGGATGCGACCTACCATCCCGGACCTGTGGCGGACGCAGGCCAACTCCGGGACGCCTTCGCCCAGGATCTGGCTGAACGTTTTCCGGCAAAGCCCATCGAACAGTTGGACGATGATTACCCCGGGGTGGACGTCTCCGCTTTCGGGCGCGGAGTCTCCTCCCGAAACATGACCTGGTACGGCTTCGTGGTCAATGGAGTCAACTACGTGAGTGGCTGCCAGACCCGCTATGGCGTACCGTACCTTCGACACCTTCATCGTCACCCGCGCCCTGGGTAACTACCTGGAAATGAAGGAGGGCGCGGATGCCGATATCTTTGAGTTCGTGGTAGACGAGGTCTACAAGCCGTTGAAGATGGGGCCGGGTGTCTTCACCACCCTGCGCACCAAAGACGATAACTGGCAAGGGCAGCCCTTAGGCGGCTATGGGATGTGGTGGATCCCCGACGATCTGGCGAAAATCGCCAACTTCCTGAATGCCGACGGCGGCGCAATCGCTGGCGAACACATTCTGCACCTCGACATGCTGGCCGCAGCCCTCCAACACGACCCCAATGACCGTGGCGTGGACAGAAACCAGAATGGAAAATACAATAACGCCTTTTGGGCTGATCGTTACACGCAAGCCAACGGCTTCGACTGCGAATTCTGGGCTCCCCAAATGCTGGGCTACAGCGGTATCGTCGTGGTGCTGATGCCCAATGGCGCGAGCTACTACTACGCCAGCGACGGGCGCGAGTTCACCTGGGACGCGGTTGTGAGAGAGGCGAATAAGATCATCCCATTATGCCGGTAAGAATCTTTGTCAGGCGGCGCGTCGAAGTCGAAAGGGAAATCTTCCCTATGCAGGTGACTTCGGCCAACGCCGTCTCGAAACTAATATACATTGGAGGTGCCATCGTGATGGAAGAAGCTCAAGTTCAGTTACAAAACGTGACCAAGACCTATCAAATGGGCGAGGTCCAGGTCCACGCCCTGCGCGGCCTGGACCTGGAAGTGCAAAAGGGGGAGCTCGTGGTCGTCGTCGGCCCTTCGGGATCAGGCAAGACGACGACGTTGAACCTGGTCGGCGGGTTGGATTCACCCAGCAGCGGGGGGCTGATCGTCGCCGGAGCCGACATCGCTGGCTACGACGAAAAGGCGCTGACGGCCTACCGCCGCGACCAGATCGGCTTTATCTTCCAGTTCTTCAACCTGCTGCCTACCCTGACGGCCCGCGAAAACGTCGAGTTTGCTCTGGAGTTGGTGACGCGAAACGGGCGCACGGTCCGGCAAAAGGCCCTCGATTTGCTGGACAAGGTGGGGCTGGGCGAGCGGGCCGACCACTTCCCCAGTCAGCTTTCGGGCGGCGAGCAGCAGCGGGTAGCTATTGCCCGCGCCCTGGCCAAGGACCCTCCCCTCCTCCTGGCGGACGAGCCGACCGGCAACCTGGACTTTCGCATGGGCCAGAAGGTGCTGCGGGTGATGCAGGACCTCAACCGCCAGGAGGGCCGCACCGTGATCCTGGTGACGCACAACACCGCCATCGGCCAGATGGCTGGCCGGGTGGTCCACCTGCACGATGGCCAGATCGCCCGCATCGAGGTCAACGAACACCCGCTCGCAGCCGAGCAGATCGAGTGGTGAAGCCATGAAAAAGATCAACCTCAAACTGTGGCGGGACATCCGTCAGCAAAAGTGGCAGTTCAGCGCGCTGGTGCTGATCATCCTCCTGGGCGTGACCAGCTACGGCGGCATGATCGGCATGATTGACGACGTGGAAGATTCCCTGGACCACACCTTGAACGAGCTGCGTTTCCAGGACTTTGTGGTCGCCTTCGAGGGGACCGTGCCGCAGGGCCTGGTGCAGGACGTGGCTGCCCTGGACAACGTGCAGGCGGCGACCGGGCGGTTGGTGATGGACGCTGGCCTGTACCTCGCCGAGGACACCCAGATCCACGCCCGCCTGGTCGGGATGCCCAGCGGCGACCAGCCGGCGGTGAATCAACTGTACATTCGAGAGGGGCGCTACCTGCAAGAAGGAGACGGGCCGGTCGCCGTGCTGGACCATCACCTGGCCGAGTATTACGGCTACGGGCCGGGCACAGTGCTGCACCCCATCGTCAACGGCGAGCAGTTGGACGTGAAGGTCGTGGGCGTGGGCGTCAGCCCCGAATACCTGATGGCCGTGGCCTCGGCGGAAAACTTTCTGCCCTCGCCCAGCGGCTTTGCCGTGCTATTCATGCCCCAGGCAGAAGTGCAACGCCTCTATGGCGCAGAGGGCAGCGTTAACGAGCTCAACGTCCTCCTCCGGGAGCCATCCCCCGACACCGTGGAGCAGGCCATCGCCCAGGTCAAGGCCGTCGTCGGCGACGCGACTGTCCGCTCGGTGGTCGAGCGGGCCGACAACCCTTCCTACAGCCTGCTGCGGCTGGACCTGGAGGGCGGTCGGGAGATGATGGGCATGGTGCCCACCATGTTCCTGGTCATCGCCGCCATGTCCATCTATGTGCTTCTCAGCCGGATGGTGCAGGCCCAGCGGCCCCAGATCGGCGTGCTCAAGGCCCTGGGCTACAGCCGCTGGGCGGTGATGCGCTACTATCTCTTCTACTCCGGCCTGATCGCCGTCAGCGGCTCGGTCCTCGGCTTTGCTGTTAGCTACCCGGTCGGGCAAGCCTTCGTCGGAGCTTACGCCGCCGAATTCGGGCTGCCCTTCGTCACCGCTCACTTTCACCTGGCGGCCGCCGTCGAGGCCGTCGCCCTCAACCTGTTCATTGCGCTCCTGGCGGCCTGGTTCCCGGCCTGGACCTCGGCCCGTTTTGCTCCGGCCCAGGCGATGCGTTTCGACCCGTCGGTGGCTCTGGTCAAGGGCTCGGTCCCCTGGCTGGAGCGGTTGTTGGGCCTGGCCTTTTCCCTGAGCACCGGAACCAAGATCGCGCTGCGCAACCTCTTTCGCAACCGGCGGCGCACCCTGACCACGGCCCTGGGCTTTGTTTTTGCTTTCATCGTCCTGCTGGCCTGCTGGGCCATGTTCGATGGCATGGGTCGCATGATGGAGATCCAGTTCCAGCAAACGGACCTCTGGGACCTGCAAGCGGTCTTTGCCCAGCCCCAACCCTACGCCCTGTTGAAGCAGATCGAGGGCTGGCCGGGGGTGGCAGCGGTCGAGCCGCTGCTCGAAGCGCCGGTGACGATCAAGGCCGGGTCGAAAAGCCAGGACGCCTTCCTGGTGGCCCTCGCGCCCGACAGCACGCTGCACGGCTTCCGACTGCCCAAGGGCAAAACGCCGCCCGAGGTGCTGACGCCAGGCCATGCCCTGCTTTCCCCCACTGTGGGCGACAAGCTGGGCGTGCAGACGGGCGATCAGGTCACTCTCCAGACCCCCCTGGGCGATCAGCAAGTCACCGTGGACGCCGCCAATGAGGAAGTGCTGAACCCCGGTGTGTACGTCAGCCTGGGCTGGATCCAGCAGGAGATGGCCGGCGGCCAGGAGCTGTTCAACGGCCTGTGGCTCCAGGTGGACGAGGCGCAGCGCAAGGAGGTGCGCCAGTTGCTCTATCACCTGCCGGGCGTGGCCAGTGTGGACCTCAAGGAGGAAATTGCCACCGGCTGGCAGGAGATGATGGGGCTGTACTACGTGATGATGGGCATGTTCCTGATCTTTGCCCTGGTGATCGCCGGGGCGGTCATTTTCAACACGATGACGGTCAACGTCCTGGAGCGCCAGCGCGAGATTGCCACTATGCGCGCCCTGGGTCAGAGCCGGGGCCGTCTGCGGAGCATGATCACCGTCGAAAACCTGCTGGTCGGGCTGCTGGCCCTGGTGCCGGGGTTGGCCCTGGGCAGCGCGGCAACCTACTCTCTGTTCCAGGTGTTCTCTGCCTCTGGAGACTTTTATATGCCGTTTTACATCGCACCGGCGAGCTACCTGATCGTCACCCTGCTCATCTTTGGCACGGCGCTGCTTTCCCAGCTCCCGGCCATGCGGCGGGTGAATCGGATGAACCTGGCCGAGGCGACGAAGGTGATGA
>CAZGKH010000289.1:0-5572 GCA_964525665.1 uncultured Anaerolineae bacterium
TTACAAAACTGAACTACAACGCTTGTCATCTTGGAGATGCTGATCCTGTCACAATTGGGTTTTCCGACGCTGTAGGTGAGATTTTGATCTCAAATCCCACCGTGTCTAGTCGCAAACCCAATTTCAAATTCTATATCTGATGACTACGTGAGAATACTAAGGAGGCGGTTCGTTATTTCAGTTGGTTTCACTGCCGCCGCCCAACAATGCATGCACCCGACGCTGCTCCGCTTCGCTCCGTAACGCGGCTGAACCCGACCATTAGACCGCTTGACATCCCTGATCTTCCCAAGTCCAATCGGAACCTCACCGAAACAGAGGCCAGCAGCAAAGCGGGAGGTGTACAACGCCTCCCGCTTCGGCTTTTCGGGCTGAGCATCGCACTGATGGTTGACTTACTAGAGCTTCTGCTGTATAATATTGAGCAGCCAGCCGAAAGCTAGTACAACGCAAATCAGGGCCGCATAACATGTCAGGCATTGGGCAGATGCGGCTAGAAAAGCGAGAAGATCATAAGCTTCTCGAAGGCAGACGAGCCTCATGCGTTTTGAGTGGGATGAACAGAAACGCAAGGTAAACATCCGTAAGCATGGCTTCGATTTCGCGGATGCCAAACAAGTCTTCGCTGGCCCTATGCTCGTCCGCCTGGATATGCGCCAGGATTATGGAGAAGACCGTTGGATTGGTATTGGTATCACCCACGGCAGAGTGGTGGTCGTGGTGTATACCGAGCGAGACGATGGTGAAACCATTCGCATTATATCTCTCCGAAAGGCACTGAAACATGAGCGTAAACGTTTCGAAAAAGCAATCTAGAACTGACTGGGAACGCATTGACGCCATGTCTGATGAGGACATTGATACGTCTGACATTCCCCCACTGGATGAGGAGTTCTTTGCTCATGCCCAGATACGTCTACCGAAGCGGAAAGTTCCTATCACTATCCGTCTCGACCCAGACGTTTTGATTTGGTTTAGAGGGTTGGGCAAGGGGTATCAAACCCACATCAATGCCGTGCTGCGTACATACATGGAAGCGCGACAGAGGCAACAGGAATCGCTGCGGTAGTGGGTGGTCGCGCATAACAACCTCGTTTTCCAGTTGGTAGATCAGTTGACACTCTGACATCTCTGATTTTCCCAGCTTCAATCTGGACCTCGCTGAAACAGGGCCAACAGCAAAGCGGGAGGTATACAACGCCTCCCGCTTTTGATATAGGGCCGATAGATTCCACGTCCATCTAGGACGCTGGCCGCTCCCCCAGCGTAACCTGAATGCGCTGCCGACGGCCATCGCGGAGCACGGTCAATGTCACCCTGTCCCCCACCGACCTGTCGGCCAGGTAGACGATGAGATCGTCCATGTCCTGTACGATGTCACCATCTATGGCCACGATGATGTCACCGTCGGCGGCCAGGAGCGCGCCCTCGAACCTTATCTGCCGGTCGCCGCCCTTTAGCCCGGCTTTAGCCGCTGGGCCACCCTGGACCACCACCTGCACCAGCACCCCTTGATCTACTGACAAGTCTAGTTCCTCAGCCAGGAGAGAAGTGACGTTCGTTCCCTGAATACCCAGCCACGGATCGGCGTAGCGTCCGGTGGAGATGAGGGACGGCGCCACCCGCTTGACAGTGTCCACTGGCACGGCAAAGCCCACACCGGCGTTGGTGCCGCTGTTGGAGTAGATCAAGCTCGTCACGCCGATGACCCGGCCGTGAGAATCCAGCAGCGGGCCGCCAGAGTTGCCGGGATTGATAGCCGCGTCGGTCTGGATGAGCTGCGGCAGCGAGAAGCCGTTCCCCTGTCGAACTGAACGGCCCAGGGCGCTGACGATTCCTGTGGTCATGGTCTGCTCGAAGCCAAAGGGGTTGCCGATGGCGATAGCCCGCTGGCCCACGCGCAGCGCGTCCGAATCGCCCAGTTCCACCGGATGCAGGCGGCTGGCGGGCACATCCACTTTTATCACCGCCAAATCATTGTCGGCGTCCGCGCCCACCAGTTCGGCCTGGGCAGTGGTGTCGTCGGCAAAGGTCACCTCGATGCGCGTCGCACTCGCGACGACGTGGTTGTTGGTTACGATGTGTCCTTCGGTGTCCCAAACGAAGCCGGACCCACTGCCGCGCCCACTGGAGCGGGTGGTGACGGCGATGTAAACCACCGACGGGCTGACGCGCTCATAAAGCTCAATGAGCAGTTGCTCCTCGGCATAGACCATGGCCAAGGGGTCATCTTGGGGCAAAGGGGCAGACACAGCTATGGCAACGTCATCTATACCAGGCGCAGCCGCAACCTCGCCAACGCTCACTACCGGCCATTGAACCATCAACGTCCAACTCAGCAGGATCAGGACCAACAGCCCCAATCCTATGGCTACTGTTCTTCGTTTCATGCTGGTGCCTCCATTTCTTGTACAGTTATTGTTTGAAGGGGCCACAGGCCCAGCTCGTTGCGAAGCCGAATGTGGCGCAGTAGACTTTCTCGGCTGAACAAGCCCAGTGGGTGTCCGTTGACTATCACTGGCACCTGGCTTACGTTGGCCTCGTTCATCCTCTGGAGTAAGGTCAACACCTCCTCGCCGGAATCTGCCTGCACGAGCGCATCCACCGGCGCCATGACCTGGCTGGCGGTCAATTCACCATGCAGGTCTCTGGGCACGGCCCTGATGTTGTCTAACGTGATCAGTCCCTTAACGTGCCCGTCATCCGTCACGAAGAAGCATCGGTGCCCCGCGTCCAGAACCAGGTCTCTTAGCAAACGATCAAGCCGCAGGTCGCTGGGCACAGCGATGCACTGCTGGGCTGCAACATCGCCGACAGTGACTCCGGTCAGCATTTCTTTCATAGCAACCTGCTGATAGCTGGACTCGGCAGCGTTGTTAAGGAACCACCCGATGAACACGATCCACAATCCATCCAGGAAGCTGCCCCGGAACATCTGGCCCACACCCCACAAGATAAACAGATAGGCCACGCCGCGCCCGACCCAGGTTGCCCACCGCGTCGCCGTGCGAAGGCTGCCCCCAAGTCCCCAGAGAACCGCCCGCAGCACGCGCCCGCCGTCGAGGGGGAAACCAGGGACAAGGTTGAACAGGGCCAGCGTCAGGTTAATTCGAGCCAGATAGCTGAAGGATGCAGCCAGCGGAGCAGTGCCAGCGATTCCCAAGCTCAACAGACTGGCGAGGCCGGCCAGGACCAAACTGGTCAATGGTCCCGCAACGGCGATGCGGAGCTCGGCGCCGGGGGTCTCGGGCTCGTTGCCGATCTGGGCCACACCGCCAAAGATGAACAGGGTGATGTCTCGCACCGGCACTTTTTCGCGCAGCGCCACGATGGAGTGACCTAACTCGTGGAGCACCACCGAAGCGAAAAAGAGGGCCGCCGTCACCGCTCCAACGACCCAATAGGTCATCGCGGCCCATCTGGGATACTGCTGGGGAAAATAGCCACCGGCCAGCGACCAAGTGATCAGGATGGCAACGAGGAACCAACTGGAATGTACTTTTATCGGAATGCCAAAAATCTTGCCTAAGGTGAGTGAACCACGCATAGCTCTATCCCTTTCTGTTAATTATCACACTACCTTCATTAATTATGACGCGAGTCGGGCAGGCAATCTTACGTTTGGAAATGAGTAATGAGTCAATAAGTAACGCGCTGACGAATCACTCGCTACTCATTGACTTTCACCAATCTCTGTGTCACTCCATTATAACAGATCACTGTAAAGATTTTATGAAGAAATGATTAAATACTGGTTAAGACTGGGGCTGATTGGATGCCTTGCCACCTATCAGCCGTGACTCAACCAAATGGACAAGGGGAGCAAGGTTGATACCCTGCTCCCCTAACTGGCGCGGGCGGCCCTCCACGGCCGACCGCAGGGCGGATAAACTACGTACCTTTAGAGTGTGGAGGAACTCGGAGCAACGGACGGGGCCGAAGGCCGGTTAAAGTTGCCAGAGTGACCTTTCATCCCGCGCCCGGAGCCACCGCTCATGCCGTGCCCGGAGCCAAAGCCTCGTCCCATGGGTAGGAAGCCCTGTTCCAGCCCCTCAAGCATCCAATCGGCCTGCTCTTGGGTTATGCGTCCATCCTCCACGGCTTGCTCGATGGCCTCCTGCATAGCCTCGACCCGAGCGGCCTTTATGGCATCTTGCACCGCTTCCAGCTCTACGCCTTGCTCCTCGGCAATCTCCTCCAGAGTCTTGCCCGCGTGCAACTCGGCGAAGAACTCCTCAGGGGTCAGCCCCAGGGCCTCAGCCGTAACGTCGAACATCGTCCACGAACCGCCCATCAAGCCAAAGCCTCCGCCTCGACCAAAGCAGGTCGCTTCGGGCGTTGGCGTCTCTTCCTGGGCGAAGGCAGGCACCACTACAGTTGCCCCCAAGAGAACCACCGCTAGTACTGCACCGGCCAGGATCATAAACCTCTTCTTCATTTCGTTCACCTCCTCTCATCTGGTAATTTGGTTAGCTCTTTCCTAACCTGCCTCTATTGTACCAGAAGTGAGTAAAGGCGTGATGAAGAAGTTGTAAAGGCTTGATATAGATCGCTTTCCAGTTCGAAAACCTTGCTGCTTCGAGCCTTCTCGATCAACATGATAAAGTGGGGAGGAGACCAGATGTTCCTCCTCCCCACTTCTCGAAGAGAGAGCTACTCCTCTCCCTTCAGCTTGGCGATGCGCTCCTCGACCGCTTGCGCTTCCTCCTGCAGGCCCTCCAGGTACTGCTCGAGCCAAGCGATCTTTTCCTTCCTAGTCCAGAAGCGCGGCCCAAAGCGGAAATGCCCACCGCAACCACAGTCACAGGAGTCGCCGTGACGGTAGCCCCGATGCCAGCCACCGTGATGGCTCCCAGATTCGCAACACATGTTCTCACCCCCCTTTCGTATTAGTATATGGTAATAAACTAATGGGTTGAAGTAAAAAAAACACCTACTTGACAGTCACGAAGTCCTCACCGAGTGTCTCCAGCACCTTGGTCTTGTACTGCCCCAGCCTGTCTCGATCAAGCGAGTAATGCACAAAGTAGCCTTGCCGCACTCCCCTGACCAGTCCGACTTGTTTCAAAACACGCAGATGTTGCGAGACGGCCGATTGCGAAACTCCCAGCTTGGAAGCCAGCGCATTGACGCACAATGCCTCTCCCCTGCACTCGCCCGGCGAGCACTCGCTCAGTAATTTGACTAACCTCAGCCGGGTGGGGTCCGACAGAGCCTTGAATATCCCAGCCAGTTCTTCTATCTCGTTCATCGCCATTGCTCAACTAAATAAGTATTCACTAATACACTTAAATTATATCACAGCTTTGGGGTTTTGTCAAATCCACCAAATCACACAGGTGCATGTCACTTTTGGGGCGAACCCTTGCGAAGATTGTGAATAACTCCAGAAACAGGATAGTCTCCGATAGACAAAGGCACTTTGCAAAGGTCAGCTTGCCTCCAAACTGAGGTATCCCTAATCACACCTTCTGATGGACATCTGTCTCTGGCCGTCCTCGTGTCAGGCCTCGGCCACCGGCAGGGTGAAGGTGAACTGCGTCCCTCGACCAACTTCACTTTCCACTTCGAT
>CAZGKH010000290.1:0-5569 GCA_964525665.1 uncultured Anaerolineae bacterium
GAGTTTGGTATTGTCGTTTTAGGCATTGGCCTGCTGATGATCGTCGGAGAATTTGATCTCTCCGTCGGATCTGTGCTGGCTCTCTGCTCCTTGATCTTTACCTGGCTGATTGAGGTCGCAGTAAATCCCTTTGTGGCTGCCCTGATCACCCTGGCTTGCGGGTCGCTGATCGGGATGATCAACGGCTTGATCACGGTAAAGGCGAAGATTGTTTCCTTTGTTGCCACGTTGGGCGCCATGATGTCCTGGAGAGGTTTGACTCTGATACTATCTGGTGGAACGATGCGCCCCGCAGTAGTAGAGGGTTATCCCTTCTTTACCAATCTATTAACCGGGGACCTGGGGGGCCTTTTCCCTGCTCAGGGCATCTGGTTTCTGCTCTTTGCGGTGATTCTAATACTTATACTGCACCAGCGGCGATTTGGCAACTGGATCTATGCCACGGGGGATAATGTTTTGGCGGCGCGAGCCATGGCCATCAACACTGATATGGTCAAGATCGCGTGTTTCATGATCGTAGGGCTCCTCTGCGCTTTTACGGGAGTGATCCAAACGACGCGCCTGGCTGCTTTCTCTTCCCGGGTCGGCACTGGATGGGAGCTTCGAGCGATTGCAGCCGCGGTGGTGGGCGGCACCTCTCTACGTGGCGGCAGAGGAAGTATGGTGGGTATATTTCTAGGCGCCCTGATTATTATGATCATCGAAAACATGGTAGTGCTGGCTCGGCTCCCTTATGAGTGGACCTACACGGTTTTCGGGCTGGTGATCATGTTCTCTGTGCTCTTGGATCTATTCATTGAAAAACAGGTCCAAAAAGCCTGATTTATATAATCACAAACTTTCGCCGCTTCTCCCCTATTCCTGGCGCCCTTCTGCTCAAATCCCCACTTCTGGTGTATCACGCTCTTCATTCGCTGCACAAGTCCATCTATTTGAACCAACTGAGGACGCGGCTCAGGCTCTTGTCGAGCAATTGGGGCTGTAGTTGCCCTTTTAAGGAGGTATGAACCTTGGAAGCAGAAGACCCAAAAATCACCAGCTCAAACCAGTCACAGGACATCGCCACTGTGCAGACGCGGCTGGATGCCACCGTCATTCAGGCGTTTCAAGACCCGTCTGAATTCGTCGTCAGCCCGGCTGAGAAAGAGGTGCTGCGCCGCTTGGCCGGAGAGGTGGCCGCCCTGGCCGCACGCCCCAGCGAGGATGAAAAGCGCGATCTCTGGTACAGGCACAACGCCCTGGAACCAACGCGGCCGGTGATTTTCTGCGATCCCGAGAACGGTTGGAACGAGATCATACTGGCCAGCGACCTTGAGTGTGAGGGCCAGTTGGCGCGCCGGTGGGAGATGAACTTGCGCAAGGAGACCTTCTGGGGTACCGAGATGGGGGACGACTACACGATTCAACCCTACTTCGACGTCTTCCACATCCACAGTGGTGGCCTTGAAGACTGGGGCTTGAAAGAGACGATCATCGGCGGCGAAGGTGGGGGATCATATCGCTGGGACTCGCCTATCAAATCAAAAGAAGATTTGGAGAAGTTGCACTATCCAAAGGTCGAGGTGGACTACGAGGCAACCAATCGCCTGGTCGAAATAGCCGAGAGTATCTTTGGAGATCTGCTGACTGTTCGGATCAGGACGAATTGGTGGTGGACGTTGGGAATGACGATGAAGGTGGCATTTCTGCGCGGCTTGGAACAGATGATGTACGACGTGGTTGATGATCCTGACCTGATCCACCGCCTGATAGCACTTCTGCGCGACGGCACCATGTCACTGCTCGACTATCTCGAAGAAGAGGGTCTGCTCAGTCTGAATAACGACGGGGCCTATGTAGGTTCAGGGGGACTGGGCTGGTCGGACGAACTGCCGCAACCGGATTTCGACGGCAAGGTGCGCCTTTGCGATATGTGGGGCTTCGCCGAAAGCCAGGAGACCGTCGGTATCTCACCCCAAATGTTCGCCGAGTTTATCTTTCCCTACCAATTGCCCATTCTGGAACGTTTCGGGTTGAATTGCTACGGCTGTTGTGAGCCGCTTGACAAGCGCTGGCATATCGTGAAGCAGATTCCGCATTTACGGCGAGTTTCCGTTTCGGCTTGGGCGAGTGTATCCAGGATGGCGGAGATGCTTGAGGACCGTTACATCTTTTCCTGGAAGCCCAGTCCTGCAGATTTGGCCGTGAGTAGCCTGGACGAAGATCAAGTGCGGGCCCAATTGCGGGAAACCTTCCGCATCACGCGGAACTGTCGTGTAGAAGCCATTATGAAGGACAACCACACCATCGGCAACAACCCGCAGAACGTGATTCGTTGGTGTCAGATTGCCCGTGAGGAGGCAGAGGCGCTCTAGGTTGTCTCAGCAGGCAGATTCGATCCTTTTCGAAGCGAAGCTTGAGCCCGAATTGATCTAAGAGCTTAAAGCACAATTTGTTGTTTAGGAGGAAAACCATGTTGAACTCACGAGAGCGTCTGGTTACCGCGCTAAATCACGAGGAGCCGGATCGCGTGCCGATTGACCTGGGCGGCATTGTCACGGGTATCACCACCGGGGCTAATGAGGCGCTCAAGGCCTACCTGGGCATCGAGTCGGACGATCCTGTTGTGGATCGTGTGCAGCAACTGGCACACCCCAGCGATCCTGTCCTGGAGCGGCTACAAGTTGACACCCGCTACATTTATCTTCAAGCCTCTCGCGATTGGCAGGATGTTGAGCTGCCGGGCAACACCTACGAAGATGAATTCGGAGTACGCCGCAAGGCAGCGTTCAATCCCGAAGGACGGTTGCTGTACTACGATTTCGTCAGTCACCCCCTGAGCGAAATCGAAACTGTGGCAGACCTGGCGAAATACAAGTGGCCCGATCCTCACGATCCAGCGCGTTACGAGGGGCTGGAGGAGGCTGCTCGCCGGATGTATGAGGAGACCAACTATGGCGTCATCGCGAACGTCATCGGCTCGGTCTTTGAGTTTTCCTGGTACCTTCGCGGCTACATACGCTTTTTCGAAGATCTGCTGATCAACCCGGACTTGATCGGTGCGCTACTCGATGCGATGCTAGAACATCAGTTGGCCCTTATGGATGAAGTCCTTTCCCGAATTGGCCCCTACGTGTCAGTCGTGATGACCGGGACAGACCTGGGGACGCAAAGGGCGCCCACGATATCGCCAAAGCTCTATCGTTCTATGGTCTGGCCACGCTACAAGAAGCTGTGGGACTTCATTCGCAGCAAGACCGAGGCCAGGATCTTTTACCACTCCTGTGGCAGCATCTACCCGATGATCCCGTACCTCATTGAGGGCGGGGTTGACATACTGCACCCGGTGCAACCACTGGCAACGGATATGGGTGATCGGGCCCGGCTGAAGCGGGAGTTTGGCGATCAGCTCACCTTCTGGGGCGGATTTGATCAGCAGCACGTGCTGCCTTATGGCACGCCGGACGAAGTGCGAGAGGAAGCCAAGAGATTGCTGGATGCTTTTATGCCAGGCGGAGGCTTTGTATTTGCTGCCGGACACAATATCCAGTCTGACGTGCCACCGGAGAACGTCATCGCGCTTTTTGATACGGTGCTGGAATACGGAAAGTATTGATATAACGCACAGCCTTTGAGGTTCGTGCATGAATTCATACGAACGCACGATGAGACGTCTGCGTGGGGAGACGGTTGATCGCCCCCCCAATTTCGACATTATGATGACCTTTGCAGCGCACTACATCGACCAGCCGCTTTCACGCTATTACCTGGATTACCGAGTGCTATGTGAAGCCAATCTCGCCGTGCAACAGGACTTTTCCCTGGACATTGTGCAGGCCATATCCGATCCCTATCGCGAGGCCGTTGATTTTGGCCTGGAAGTCGAATTCCCTGAGGACAATCTGCCGCTGTGCAAAGCGCCTTTGTTGGCCGAACCTGCCGACTTGGGCAAGCTCAAGCCACCCGACCCCAGCACAGGGCGTCGAATGAGCGACCGGCTGGCAGCAGTGCGTCACCTGCGGGAGCAGGTCGGCGGAGAGGTGCCAGTTATGGGCTGGGTAGAAGGTGCGTTGGCGGAGGCAGCTGACTTGTGTGGCGACACTGCCCTGATGTTGGATCTCTACGATCGCCCTGAGTGGCTGCACGGTCTATTGGAGATATGCACCGAGGTTGCCATCGCCTTCGCCCAGGCCCAGATCGAAGCAGGCGCCGACATTATTGGATTGGGCGACGCCATCGCATCGCAGATCTCACCCAGAATGTACCAGGAATTTGCGTTGCCCTACGAACAGCGAATCTTTGCCGCCGTAAACGAAATGGGTGCGCTGGCCCGGTTGCACATCTGCGGCGATACAACCCGCCTTCTACCACTGATGGCCCAAAGTGGTGCTGACATCATTGACCTTGACTGGATGGTGGATATCCGCTTAGCCGCCGAAGCGCTAGGTGACTATCCGGTGATCTGTGGCAACTTCGATCCTGTCGCCATCATGTTGCTGGGCACGCCTGAGCAGGTTCGGGAGGCGACGTTGTACTGCCTGCGCTGGGGTGGCAAACGCATGATTAGTGGCGCGGGTTGTGAGATTCCGGACGAGACACCGCACGAGAATCTGCTGGCCCAGACACGAGCACTGCGGGAGTTTGCAGGAGTTACTCATGAGAACAATACGTTTGTATTAAGGAGGAGCCATGACTGACCGCTATCAACCCAGACCCGAACATAAATTTACCTTTGGCCTCTGGACCGTCGGCAACATCGGGCGCGACCCTTTTGGCGAGCCAGTTCGTGCTCGCCTGTCGCCAGTACAACTGGTTCACCTGCTGGCGGAAGTGGGCGCCTACGGGGTGAACTTCCACGACAACGACCTGGTCCCCATTGATGCTACCCTCGCTGAACGAGACAAAATCGTCGCCAGTTTCAAGAAAGCCCTGGCAGATACGGGCATCGTTGTGCCTATGGCGACGACCAACCTCTTCGGCGATGCGGCTTTCAAGGACGGCGCGTTCACCTCGAACGACCCCCAGGTGCGGGCCTACGCCTTGCACAAGACGATGCACGCCATTGACCTGGGCGTGGAGCTGGGCGCCAGGGTGTACGTCTTTTGGGGCGGGCGTGAGGGCGTCGAGACCGACGCTGCCAAAGACCTCGTCGAGGCCATCAAGCGCAGCCGCGAGGCGATGAACTTTCTATGCGAGTATGTTCTCGACCAGGGCTACGACCTCAAGTTCGCGCTGGAGGCCAAGCCCAACGAGCCGCGCGGCGACATTTACAACGCCACCACCGGCCACATGTTGGCCTTTATCGCGACGTTGGATCACCCCGAGATGGTGGGGGTGAACCCGGAGGTGGCGCACGAGCACATGGCCGGGCTCAATTTCGTCCACAATGTGGCCCAGGCTTGGGAAGCGGGCAAGCTCTTCCACATTGACCTGAACGACCAGGCTTTCGGACGCTACGACCAGGACTTGCGTTTCGGCTCCCACAATATCAAGTCGGCCTTCTTCCTGGTCAAGTTCCTCGAAGACGTGGGCTACGAGGGCAGCCGCCACTTCGATGCCCACGCCTACCGCACTGAAGACTACGAAGGCG
>CAZGKH010000291.1:0-5559 GCA_964525665.1 uncultured Anaerolineae bacterium
ACTGGCGTGCGGCAAAACCTCGGAGGTCTTACCCCTCGAATCCATGTTGACCCAAACAAACTTGACAATCTATCGGGTTGTGGTATAATGTCCGCATCTTGTAAAGGAGGTATGACATGTACAATTTGATGTTCATCGCTAGCGCGTCTCAACTCAGCGCTAACAGCGAAGGTTACTTGTTGCCTTGTCGTAGTGCGCCTCCTCACAAAAAGCTGTGGTAAGATTACCGCAGGCCGTGGGTGCACACGACACCCACGGCCTTTTTTGTTCCATCCCGACGTTTCTCCGTAAGGCCGTGGGCACTGTTCACGGCCTTGTTCTTTGTCTGCAAGAGCTGGTTGACTGACAAATCTAACATTTCAACCGACACACAATAATTGGGACACAGATGTCGCTTCGCTTACAACAGATTCGCACAGATTTGTAGTAAAAAAGAGAAGAATCTGTGTTTGTCTGTGTGAATCCGTGCCTATGTTAAAAATGTCAGCCAATCAGCTGCAAGAGTCTCAAATGGAGAAGAGGAGATACCCACCATGTCAGCATCTATAACCAAGTTCGATTTCAAAACCGCTGTTTCGGACAAGCGACTGGTTGGCTTGTGGCGCATGTTGACCGGCTTTCGCCTGGCCTACCTGGGGGCGGTGCTCGGCGTGGGCATAGCGGCCGTTCTTCGAACGGGCAATTCGCTATTGCTGCGCTATTTCGTGGACGACGTCCTGGGACAGGGAAGGTTTGATCGCACCTTGCCCTTCGACGGGCTCAGGACTCTGCCCCTCGTCGGGCTGGGCTTTGTGGCCCTGGCGTTGGGGCAGGGGGCGTTCTCCTTCCTCAGCGGCAGACTGAGCGCTCAGACGGCGGAGGGGATCACGCGGCGTCTGCGCAACTACCTGTACGATCACATTCAGCGGATGTCGTTTACCTATCACGACCAAACGCAGACCGGCGAGCTGATCCAACGCACCACCTCGGACGTTGACGCGCTGCGCCGCTTCTTTGCCGATCAGGCCATCGGTGCGGGACGCATCGTCTTGCTCTTTGTGATCAACTTCGCGGCCCTGGCGAGCCTGAACGCGCGACTGGCGCTGCTCTCGGTTGTGGTGGTGCCGCTGATTGTGGCCATGTCGCTTTTCTTCTTCAGAAGGGTCTCGCAGGCTTATGAAGCATTTCAGGAGCAGGAGGCGAAACTTTCGACTACTTTGCAGGAGAACTTGACCGGGGTGCGGGTGGTCAAGGCTTTTGCCCGGCAGTCCTACGAGCGAGACAAATTCGAGCGAGATAACTGGGAGCAGTTCCGCCGTGGCCGTCGGCTGTGGACGTTGCACTCTCTGTTCTGGTCAAGCTCGGACATCCTGTGTGGCGGCCAGATGCTGGGGTCTTTCCTGGCCGGCGCGTTGATGGCCATCAACGGCACGATCTCAGTGGGCGCCTACCTGGCTTCCACCGGGCTGATCATTTGGCTGATATGGCCCATGCGCAACCTGGGACGGCTGATCGTGCAGATGTCTACCGGGATGGTGTCGTACAAGCGCGTGGCCAAGCTAATCAAAGAGGAACGTGAACCCCTGGACGAGGGCGCCTACAGGCCATCTGGCAATGTGCGGGGTGAGATCATCTTCCGCGATGTTTGCTTTGAATACGACGCCCCCCCTTCATCCCACTCCCCTAACCCCCCAAAGTTGGGGGGAATGGGGGGAGGCGGGAAAGAGGGGGGGAAGCCGGTGCTGCGGGACATCAGTTTCCGCTGTGAGCCGGGGCAGGCTGTGGCCTTGCTCGGTTCGACCGGTTCGGGCAAGACGTCGCTGGTCAACCTGCTGCCCCGTTTCTATGAGTACACCGGCGGCAGCCTGACCCTCGACGGGGTGGAGTTGAAGGAGTACCCACGCCACTTCCTGCGCCAGCAGATCGGCATCGTCGAGCAAGAGCCTTTCCTGTTCTCCCGTACCATCCGCGAGAACATCACCTATGGGGTGGGGCGGGAGGTCTCTGACGAGGAGGCCGAAGCCGCCGCCCGGGCGGCGGCCATCCACGACGTTATCACTTCGTTCCCCGATGGCTACGACACCCTGGTGGGCGAGAAGGGAGTCACGCTCTCCGGAGGGCAGAAACAGCGCGTCGCCATCGCTCGCACGCTGCTGAAAGACCCGCGCATCCTGATCCTGGATGACGCCACGTCGTCGGTTGATACAGAAACCGAGGGCGAGATCCGCCAGGCGCTGCAACACCTGATGCAAGGCCGCAGCACGTTCATCATCGCCCACCGCATCCAGAGCGTGATGAACGCCGACCTGATCCTGGTGCTTGACCAGGGCCGGATCGTGCAACGCGGGACGCACGACGAGTTGATGGCGCAAGAGGGTATCTACCGTCAAATCTACGACGTGCAGGCGCGCATTGAGGACGAATTGGAGAAGGAGATTGGTCAGACTTCCGAAGTCTCCCAGACTTCGGAAGTCTTAGTCTTGGAGGAGGTTGCTTGTGTCGCAGTTTGAATTTGAAGAAGAAGAATTCACGACCCAGTTCAACGGCAGAACCGTTCTGCGCATTCTGGCCCAGACCAAGCCCCATTGGCCGTGGCTGGTCGGCTTTCTACTGTCCATCGCGTTCGTGTCGCTACTGGACTCGTACTTCACCTACCTCGGCAAACAAATCGTGGACGAGGGCATCCTGGCAGGCAATAGGGCCGCGCTCGCGCGGATCATCACCACCTATGGCCTGTTGACTGTGGTGTCGGCGGTAGGGGTTTTAGTCTTTATCTACCTGGTCGGCGTCCTGGGGGAGCGCATCCGCTACGACCTGCGAAAGAAGATGTTCGATCATCTGCAGCAGTTATCGTTCTCCTACTTCGACCGGACTCCGGTGGGTTGGATCATATCGCGCGTCACCTCCGATTCTGTCCGCATTTCCGAGCTGGTGACCTGGGGGCTGCTGGACGTTACCTGGGCGGTGACCAGCATCGCCACTGCGCTCTACTTTATGCTGACCATCAACTGGCGGTTGGCCCTGATGGTGTTCGCCATCATCCCAGTGCTGGTGGTCGTGGCGGCCCAGTTCAAGAAGAAGATCATGGTGGAGTATCGGCTGGTGCGCAAGATCAACTCCAAGATCACGGGAGCCTACAACGAGAACATCAGCGGCGTGCGCGTGGTGAAGGCCCTCTGTCGCGAGGAGGAGAACCTGCGCGAGTTCGGCGAGCTTACGGGCGAGATGTATCGCTCGTCCTTCCGGGCGGCCTGGCTCTCAGCGCTGTTTCTGCCGATAGTGCAGTTGATCAGCGCGCTGGCAGTGGGCGGCATTGCCTGGTACGGCGGCCTGCAAGCTCAGGTGGGCAGCATAACCATCGGCGGCATCCAGGCTTTCGTCTCGTACATCACGTTCATGCTCTGGCCTGTCCAGGACATGGCTCGTGTGTACGCCGAACTGCAACACGCCATTGCCTCGGCCGAGCGCGTCTTTTCATTGATTGACGCCGTGCCCGAGGTGACGGACCGGCCCGGCGCGATTGATCCAGGCTCCATCCGCGGCGACGTCGAGTTCGACCACGTGGACTTCTACTACGAAGAAGACAAGCCAGTACTGCAGGACTTCACGCTGAAGGTGAGGCGCGGCGAGACAATCGCGCTGGTGGGACCGACAGGTGGGGGGAAGTCCACCATCGTCAACCTGGTGTGTCGCTTCTACGAGCCCCAGGCGGGTACGATACGCATCGGCGGGCGGGATTACACCGAGCTATCACTGCACGCCATCCAGTCGCGCATCGGCGTGGTACTGCAGACGCCGCACCTGTTCTCCGGTACCATCCGCGAGAACATCCGCTACGGGCGTCTGGACGCCACGGACGAGGAGATCGAGGAGGCAGCCAGACTGGCCGGCGCCCATGACTTCATCGTCACGCTGGAAAAGGGCCCCTGGTCCTTTGGCACTGTACCGTACCCTTGGTCCTCTGGCCCAAGGACAGAGGGCGGTCCAGTACGGTGCCCAGGGACAAAGGGCTACGACGAGGAGGTGGGCGAGGGCGGTGTGTTGCTTTCGGTCGGCCAGAAGCAATTGGTCAGCCTGGCGCGGGCGATCCTGGCGCAGCCGGAGATCTTCGTCATGGACGAGGCCACCAGCTCGGTGGACACCCTGACCGAGGCGCTGATCCAGCGGGGGATGGAGGCGCTGATGAGGGATCGCACCAGCTTCGTCATCGCCCACCGCCTCTCGACCATCAGGCGGGCAGACCGGATTCTGGTCATCGAGGATGGGCGCATCGCGGAGATGGGCAGCCACGCCGAGCTACTGCGCGCCCAGGGTCACTACTACCGGCTGTACACCAAGCAGTTCAGGCGCCAGTTGGAGCAGGAATACGACGTCTTCAGAGTGCCCAGCTTGGCTTCGGCGTGAGAGGGACAACGTGATGGCCCAGAGAAAGGCCACCTGCGCCAACCGAAACCCTAAGGGTCTCCGAGACTCTTAGGGTTTACGCCTCCTGACCAGCACAACTCCCAGGCTCGCGAGGACACCCTGCCCTACCAACCCCATCCACGGCGCCACCAGCCCCAGCTTGTTCACCGGCACGACGAAACCGCCGACGGGATAGCCGAACGTGGCGGTGCAGGTCTTGTCGGCGCCTATCTGGGCTTCTACCGCAGAGCGGAACGCTTTTGCTCAAAGTTGTCGTCCGTCCGCCGCCCGCGCCAGTTGGGCGCTGAAGTCAGTCAGGGTAACATCCAGCAGGGCGTGGTTGAACAGGTCTCTCAGGGCGCCCAGGTCGTCAATCGTCTCCAGTTGGTCTGCCAGGGGCTTTTCTCTTTGCCCATATAGCCCAAAGCGAGCCCGCAAGACCTGTAGGATGTTCTCCCGTTGTGTACGTTTGCTTTCCATCTGCCCCTGTCGAAGCCCCTGCTGAAGCCCCTCTTCAAGAATCTGATTGTACCAGGGTGATTCACGCAAAACAGCTATATCCCACCTCACAATCTGTCGAATTTGCTCCGCTTCCATCACGAAACTGGCGAATAGCGCCAGCGCCACTTCCGCTTCCTCCCCCACCTCCCGCTCCCGCAGCAGCCTTACTCCATCCCGAATCGTCACACCATCTGCCCCCTTCATCAACGGCACAAAGGGCGCCAAAGCCACAATCTCTTCCTCCAGCACTTGCCGTGCTTCCATCTCCCACACCGCTACCACCCGAAAGTCCTGGTGCGCCGTCAATCCCATGAACTGGCTATGGTAGGAACCTGGCAATGTCACTCCCGCTCCCGGCGGCAGCAAGTAGAACACTACTGGATAGGAATGAACTAGAACTCTCCGGACAGGCGCTCTTCTACTTGCGCCGTAGCGTCCTGTAACAACCAGCGCACCCACTCTACTGGTTCGCCAGCCAGGATGTATTTGCTACTGATGTCCGCTTTGCCCATTATTGGCTCCTATTCTAATACAACTGGCGTGAATCTGCAAGTAAGCGACATCATTATAGGTGTGTGTCGGTTTGGGGGCGAGATCAAGGGTTGGTGCCGTTTGTCATTGCGAGGCGGTGCTTTTCCGCCGAAGCGATCCCCAACTTGCAAGGGGGAGATTGCC
>CAZGKH010000292.1:0-1713 GCA_964525665.1 uncultured Anaerolineae bacterium
GTGCTCAACATCGGCCTGAATGCTGAGACACTCAAGGGCATGGTCGAGTTGATGGGCAACGAGCGCTTCGCCTGGGACGCCTACCGCCGCCTGGTGCAGATGTTCGGCAATATCGTAAAGGGGGTGGACCGTCACAAGTTCGAAGCCATTCTGAACGAGTACAAGGCCAAAACCGAAGGCGGCCAGGACACCGACCTGACCACCGACATGCTCAAAGACGTGGTCAAGGACTTCAAGGCCCTGTACAAGAAAGAGTTGGGCGAGGACTTTCCCGATGATCCCTACGAGCAGATACGACAGGCCATTGCCGCCGTATTCGACTCCTGGTTCGGCGCGCCGGCCACATCCTATCGCAACGCTGAGGGCCTGGCCCACGACTGGGGCACCGCTGTCAACGTGGTGACCATGGTCTTCGGCAACATGGGCGAGGACAGCGGCACCGGCGTGGCCTTCACCCGCAACCCCTCCACTGGCGAGAACAAGCTCTACGGCGAGTATCTGATGAACGCCCAGGGCGAGGACGTAGTGGCCGGTATCCGTACCCCCCACAAGATCGCCGAAATGGAGGGGGAATTCCCCGAAGACTACAAGCAGTTCCTGAGGTTTTGCGATCTGTTGGAACACCACTACCGCGATATGCAGGATATGGAATTCACCATCGAGCGGGGCAAACTCTGGATGCTCCAGACCCGCACGGGCAAGCGGACTGCAGCAGCGGCGGTCAAGATCGCGGTGGACATGGTCAGCGAGGGGTTGATCACCAAGGAAGAAGCCCTGATGCGGGTCACTCCAGATCAAATTGACCAGTTCCTGCATCCCCGATTTGACCCAGAGGCGGTACAGCAGGCCAAGGATGAGGGCAAGTTGCTGGTTGTAGGGCTTAACGCCTCTCCAGGTGCGGCTACTGGCATGGCCACCTTCGACGCTGATACGGCCGCGGAGCGGGGCAAAGCTGGCGAGGCCGTCATCCTGGTTCGGCCGGAGACCAATCCCGACGATGTGCACGGCATGGAAAAGGCTCAGGGAGTCCTGACCCAGCATGGAGGCATGACCTCGCACGCCGCTGTCGTAGCTCGCGGCTGGGGCAAGCCCTGCGTGGCCGGCTGCGAGGCCATCAAGATTGACCTGGCCGGCCGCAAGTTCAGGGTAAATGGCAAGGAGATCAAAGAGGGAGACTACATCTCCATCAACGGGGCTACCGGTGAGGTGTTTGAGGGTTCCCTCGCCACCATTGACGCTAGCTTCGAAGAAGAGCACGATCTGGTCACTTTGCTAGGATGGGCTGACGAGGTTCGCAAGCTGGGCGCATGGACCAACGCCGACAATCCTCAGGACGCTGCTCGCGCTCGCACCCTCGGTGCTGAGGGTATCGGGCTGTGCCGCACTGAGCACATGTTCTTCGAGGAGGAACGGCGGCCCACGGTGGTAAAAATGATCATGGCCGAGACCGACGAGGAGCGACAGGAGGCCCTGGCCGGGCTACTGCCCTTCCAGCGGGAGGACTTTGAGGGCATCTTCCGGGCCATGGACGGCTATCCAGTCATCATTCGGTTGATTGACCCTCCCATGCACGAGTTTTTGCCCCCGCGCGAGGATCTGATCGAGGAAGTCACCCGTCTGCGCTGCACCGGCGAGGACCCGAAGAAGCTGGCCAATCTGGAAGAAATGCTGGTGGTGGTCAACGCCATGTGGGAAATCAACCCGATGCTGGGG